>JAAWKU010000018.1 GCA_022797535.1 Lachnospiraceae bacterium
ACAAACATAAGAAACCATAAGATTCGGCGCTTCACGTACAGTCTGTTATGTAAATATTATAAGTATATATGTTTGTTCCGTCAAGTGTATCCCTGTGGACCTACTCACAATAAAAGCCCTGCTGCCTTTTCTCCATCCTGGTCCAATTCACATAACCGTACAGATCGTTTACAAAAAATACCACAAAGCAGACAACCATCGACAGATAGGACAGATTCTCCCTGGATGCCAGGGCCCACAGCAGGATAAGAATGATGTCATTGGCGGCATAGGCCAGGGCATACAAAGCGCTCCTCCGAAAAGTCAGGTATACGGCCATGAAACTGGTAGTGACAGAGAGCGTACTGGGAGCCAGATTGGCTGTGTGAAAATACGCCAGAATAAAGTAAAAGATCACTGTGACCAATGCTGTAAGTCCCAGCATGACGCCCCATTCCCTGCCTTTTAGACGATTTACCGCCACCTCCGCCCTGTTTCCATTGTAGGGATTGCGCAGCCATGACACCAGGGAAAACACAGCCATGGGAGCCGTCATTCCAAGGTATGTAATCATCTCCCCATAATAAGTGAAAGTATAGGAAATCCCTCCATACATTACACTGAAAACCACCATCAGCAGTTGTCCCACAGGATTACCCCTGGCATTGAAGATCAGGGAAGTAACGCCGATCAGAGAAGCCGTCAAGTTCAGGTAGTTCTGCCTGTCAAATGCCAGAAAAGATGCCAGAACCACCAATACGGATATGACCCACAACCCAATCTCTACCTTTGTGAGATAATGAAATCTGTTATTCTTCATAAGAACCTCTTTTCGCATACCTTGGATAATCCTGCAATATGCTCTATTAATCAATGGAAAATCCTTTTTCTGAATAAATATCTGAATAGATTTCCGAATAAATCTACAAAAAAACATCCATTGATACATCTTCTAAGGCTTAACGATGTATCAATGAATGCTCTGCATTCTCTACCCAGCGGCAGGACATTATATAGTTTTTCCATTTAGAAAGTCACTGAATTCTTTCAATTCCTTTTTCTTTTCTTCAGAAAGCCTGTTATATTCCGTGTTATGAATCGCGCCTTCCAAAGTATATAAATGTACCAGGCAGACTTTTGGATATACCGCTTTCAGCTTTATAAATGCCTGTTTTGCGCCTTCCTGAATAAGTTTCTCGGCAGAATCAATGCCCACGGATGACAATTTTCGCTCCATTTCCCTGCCTATATTCCTCATGGATGTCAATTCTGTCATTTTCCATACCCTTTGTGTAAATGCATGCGCTTTTTTAAAAAGCCGTTTAATTGCGGCTACAGCGCGGCATCCACTGCGGCGCCTTTCAAGTCCTCCTCCATCAGCTTCATCCTGTTTACAATGTCCTTGAGTTCCTGTTGAAAGTCGGATGTGTTTCCCGCCGTCTTTAAGATCTCCTCCATGGGCAAAGTATCCAACATATCCTCCACACGCTTTTCGTTCTCTTGGGCCTTTTCTCTGGCCGCCTCCGCCTGATCCAGCATCTGCATCTTGTCCTCCCGGATGGCTTCCAGCTTTTCTTCCTCTTCTTTCTTCTTCTCCTTTTCCTCCTGGGCCTGTTCCACCTTCTCCTGCATCTCCTCGTCGATGTGGTCCATGCCCTCGTCCTTGATCATGCCGATGATCTCCTTCCGGGCGGCATCCATAATGGCTTCCGCCTGTTCCTGGGCGGCAATCATGGGATTACCTCTGCGCAAATCCAGACGGGACTTGTGTACTGCCTTGTTGGAAGCCTCACAAATCTTGATTTCCTTGTTATTGTCCTGGATGGTTTGCCGGTAGGACTTCGCCAGATCGTCAATATCCTTACAGCGGTCATAGTACTCCGTGAGCCCCTGCTCCTTCATCTCCTGATAACGGGCTTTCTCTTCTTCACTCATGACTTCGGGCATTTCACTCCCTTTTTCCAGGATATCCCAGTCCTGATCTGACAGGCCCTCTTCTCCCAGCCCGTATTCCCTGTCCGTCTCCTGCTTCTGGGTATTCAACTCTTTCAGGGCTTTTTTTGCTTCCAGGTTCTCTGTCTGGAGCTCCCTGATCTTCGCCTCCCGCTCCGCAACTTCCATATCTGTCTTACGGTCCGCCGCAAAGGCATCTCCCACCACTTTCAGGGCTTTTTTCTGAGCCATCTGCTTCTTCTGCGCAATGGGATCCAAATTACCGTTAAATGTCCCAGCAAAGAAAGCGCTGCCTCCCTTTTCTCTGTTCATAAGACCCAGCAGCTGTGCCCGGCCGCTCTGGGGATCCTGCCCTGCAAAAATACTTACATTGTTTACCTTCATAAAAAATCCTTTTCCTTTCCTTCTCCGCTGTCAATTCCATTTGACATAACATACGCCTCTGCATTTTATATCGGTTTACACCTGTAAATTATTTAGAACACTCCGCCCTTAATTTCAAAGTCAGCTTCACCTGTCATATCTATCCTCTGAGGCTGTCTGTGAGATTCCCATATTCGCGCCCAGACTGAATGCCCCGCGCAGCAGCAACAGCACCAGAGACAGATCGGCCAGAAATTGAATCCAGCCAAACACGCTGCTGACAATGTTCATATTCACCAGGCCGCTGGTGCCTATGATTCTGGCCACGAAAATGGAATTGATCACACTGCCTACCGTATTCAGCAGCAGTTTGCCCACCACCAGCATCCCGCTTCCATAGACTATAAGCAATAAGTCCATGCCTCTCCTGCCCTCCCAAGTCTCCGACATGGACAGAATACCCAGTACCACACAGGGAATTCCCAGCAGAATCAGTTCCAGAACATTATGCATGGGGTAAACATTTGCCATTTCCATCCCTCCGTAGCCAGGGCCATATCCCATGGCGGCTTTAATGAAGCCCTGAAAGGCCAGCACCGCCAGGCCTGCTGCCATATATCCCACCCCTGCTGCCACGGCTGTAACGGACAAGATTTTTTTCATTTCATTTCTCCTATACCAAAAACAAATAAATTGAATTGAGTATATTATATCTTAAATGAGATAAGAATGCAAAAATACCTGAAAAAGAGAAATTCTGCATGACTTTTTTCGGAGATGCCGATATAATGAATATACGTATCCCGCATTCGAAAGACTCTTTCCGGTATTTCGGAACATCACCCGGGAAATATGAGAAACTCTTAATTTGGAGGCAACTGAACATGATTATACAGGAAATCCGCACCATCGACGAACTGCTGCAATTTATGAACGGCCTATATGAAAAGCACGGCTTGCGGCTCTGGTACCGGGGCGAGGAAAACGCTTCTCTAAACCTGATTCCTTCCATTCAGCGCAGCGGAAAAAGGCTGGAAGTGGAACGATACATCACCAACGATTTCTATATCCGGGCCAGGCAGATTCTGGACAATCCCCCGGCAAAGCACAACTATGCCGCCTGGGTGTCCCTGATGCAGCACTACGGCCTGCCCACCAGGATGCTGGACTGGAGTGAGTCGCCCCTGATCGCTTCCTTTTTTGCCACAGAGACTTACCGGGAAACCCCGGACACCGATGCCGGGGTGTGGGTGCTGGCCCCCGATCTGCTCAACGAAAGGGAAGGATTCGGTCGGTGCATCTATCCCATTGACGCGGACACCACCCAGGAGATGCTTCTGCCCGCCTTTAAACACAACCATCACAACATGGAACTGGTGGATCGGATTCTGGCCTGTAGCTCCACGGAAAATAATTTGCGCATGTACTCTCAGCATTCCAATTTTACTGTGCATAATTCCCTGCAGCGGCTGGAAGACATCTGCGATGAAAATATGCTGTACAAGATTATCATACCCAGTGACAGGAAGAAATATTTTATTGACAGCCTGCGGGTATTCGGCATCACCGAGGGCGTGGTATATCCTGATCTGGATCATATATCCATCGACCTGCGGGACTCCTATGGAATCTAAGGACATTGGGCAGGATTCTTTACAAACACATACTTGTTCTCAGTGGACAATTCCTCACAATAAGCAAATCCCAATTCACGAAACTTCTTAACGCCCTCTGGGTCACAAATACCGTTTTCCGCCAAAAAGCGCACCATTTCGCCTCTGGCCATCTTGGCCAGAGTACCTTTCTGTCGGATTTTTCCCTCCAGCAATTCGCCGAACTCCACAGTGATCCACCGATCTTCTGGTGTGATATATTTTTCGATGCACCGGGAATATTCTCTGGAGGCCAGATTTAAGATGGTGGTGTCTTCACCCTTTATACTTTGGTACAGACGGTCTCCCCAGAATTCATACAGATCCCGGCACTCTCCCACCGCAATCCCGGCCTGCATCTCCAGGCGGTAAGGGGTCACGCCGTCAAAGGGCCGCAGCAGACCATAAAAACCCGACAGAATACGCAGATGCTCCGCTATGTAGGACAGCGCCTCCCGAGTGAGAACGCAAGGGGCCATGTGCCGGTACTGCAGACCTTCATAGGCCATCACCGCGGGGGTCAGTCGCCGTTCCAGATCCATATCCTGAAAACGCCGGAAATTCAATTCCGCCAGAGCGTCGTTACATTTCCACAACGCCCTGGCGTCAGCCAGAGACAGAGCCTGTATCTCCTTCATCAGAACTTTCGTATCTCCCAGAAACTCCGGCATACCGCTGACGGCAAAGGAATCCGTATCCACATTCATTTTCTTGGCCGGAGAGATGATGATTCTCACTTTTTCAGTTCCTCCAGCATCCGGGCCGGATTCTCGGCAGCTTTCACATTGCCGAAGGCTTTGATGATAACGCCCTCCTCATCAATCAGATAGGTAGTGCGCACCACGCCCATACTCACTTTCCCGTAATTTTTCTTTTCCTTCCATACATCGTAAGCCTGGATACAGGACAATTCCGGATCGGACAACAGTGTGAAGGGCAGGGCATATTTCTCCTCAAATTTCTTGTGAGAAGCCACGCTGTCCTTGCTGACTCCCAACACCACTGCGCCTTTCTCCTGAAATTGCGGGTACAGTTCCCCGAAACTGCAGGCCTGGCTGGTACAGCCGGGCGTATTGTCCTTGGGATAGAAATACAGAATCACCTTTCTGCCGCGGTATTCCTCCAGGGTGTGTACACTTCCGTTCTGGTCCGGCAATGAAAATGCCGGAGCTTTTGTTCCTACTTCTAACATATGAATGCCTCCTTGCTTTTTTATTCCAGGCCCGGTCTCTCGACCGGGCAGTTCCACAAAAAATAGCATGCCCCCACACCAGGCGGCCAATTCCTACTCCCTGTTCGGTGATACCGTTATGGTCATAGTGAATCAATACTGGAAACCTGGTGAAATATCAACCGACTTACCGGGACTGGCTATACAACCATTTTTCCAACACCACAAATCCCTCCACATCCGGCCTTTGATAAGCGCGGTAATCCTCTATATTGGAGAAGGTATAGGCCTCTTTTATTCCACAGTCTGTCCAAATTTTGTATTCTTTGGGAATATAGCCATTGTGCAGATAAAATTTTTCCACATAGCCTCCGGCGGAACCCACGGAGACCACCGGATAGCCATATTCATCTGCGGCGGATTCAAAGGCCAGGAGCAGAAGCCTGCCGCATCCTTTCCTCTGATACGGTTCTTTCACCGCAATTCCATCCAAAGTAAAGGAAGGATCTCCCGGCGCATCCAACTCTCTGGGCCACCCAAATGCCAGCCCTGCCAGTTCTCCCCCTGCCACCAGCGCCACAAACGCCCTGGGATAATGTTCTGCCCGCCGCTTCATCTTTTCCTCCTCACTACCTGGAAGATATTCAGCGGCAAGCGCAATATAATCTTTTTGATTTTCCGCACTCAAATATGTGATATTCGTTTCCATTATATCTGACATCCTCCTATATAGTGGATTTTCCTGTAACCCAATATGCTTCAACTTTTGTGGGAAAGCATTACAACCGTCTCCACATGCACCGTATGCCCAAACTGATCCACAGCCCTCACTCTGCGCAGCTTATAGCCGCCGTCACAGAGAATCCGCAAATCCCTGGCCAGGGTGGCGCTGTCACAACTCACATAGACAATGCGGTCTGGGCACATCTGAAGCATGGTTTCCAGACAGACAGGATCACAGCCCTTTCGGGGCGGATCCACCACGATCACGTCCGGGTGAGACAGGCCATCCTGTTCCTCCTCCTGTTTATCCGCGTAAAAAGCAGGCAATACCTCCTCCGCCTTCCCCACATAAAAGACGGCATTATCAATTCCATTGCGCTGCGCATTGGCCCGGGCGTCCTCTATGGCCTGGGGTATCACCTCCACGCCGCAGACCTGCCGGGCCTTTCCGGCCAGAAACAGAGAGATGGTACCAATGCCGCAGTACAGATCCCAAAGTACTTCCCGGCCGGTCAGACCTGCGTACTCCAGTACCAGACTGTACAGTTTCTCAGTTTGTATGGGATTCACCTGATAGAAAGAGAGGGGAGAAATGGAAAAAGTCAGCTCCTGTCCTGTGGTGGGAAATCCCTCCCGCCCCATATCCCGCACATGTATCACATCCCGGATCTCGGAACAGCCCCAGAGCGTATGGATTTCTTTTCCCATGATCACATTGGTTTTTTCGGAGTTCATACTGACTGACACGGACGTCATTCCCTTGATCTGAGATAAGGCAGAGAGTAATTGGGCCTGCTGCGGAATAAATTCCTTCTTTTCAAAAGATGAATCCCTTTTCTTTCCCTTTTCTTTGTTTATCACCAGGCATACCATTATTTCCCCGGTGGAAAATCCCTTTCGAATTAAAACATGACGCACCAGCCCTCTGCCAGTGTTCTCGTCATAGGCGGAGATATGATATTTCTCCATATGGGAAACGATCATTTCCAGAATCTGTTTATTCTCCTCCGCGCCCAGGTAACATTCCGTACTGGGAACAATGGTATGAGTGCGGCCCGCGTAAAAGCCCGTCACCACATGACCTTCCCGGTCCATTCCCACAGGATACAGAGCTTTGTTCCGATAGCGGTATGGATCTTCCATGCCTACGATGGGTTCCATGACCTGATCCACATAGTCCGAATCAAAGCCGCCGATATGGATCAGATGGTTTCTCACCTTCTGCTGTTTATAGGACAGTTGTATCCCATAGTCCAAAGCCTGGATCTGGCAGCCGCCGCAGCGCCGGTGATGGGGACATCTGGGCTCCACCCGGTGGGGAGAGGACTTCAGCAGTTTCTCCACCCGGGCGTACGCATATTGCTTTTTGGCCAGGGTGATCCGGGCTTCCACCACATCTCCCACCACGGCATCCTTCACAAAGAGGGTAAAACCATTCGCCTTGCCGATGCCTTCTCCCCCTGTTCCCATATCCTCTATGGTCACTGTGACCAGATCATTTTTTTTATAGGGTTGACACATTTTATCTCCATTCCACTTATTAAAAATCAATTCTGCTGGCCTTTAAGTTAGATTCAAAGAGCCTGTTATACCCCATCCATCCCGGCTCTTTGGCATTGTCCAATATTTCCTTGAAGGTCTCCAGCTTGGCGTCGGTGTCATCCGCGTAATTCAGAGCCAGAGCTTCAATCAAAGCAGGGATCTTGGGGGATCCGAACTCATATTTCCCATGATGGGCCAGAATGCAGTGCTGCAACTGGGACAACAATTCATGAGGGAATCCCTGGATTTTGGCTGCCCGCTCCCCGATCATCTGGGAACCCATAACGATATGCCCCAGCAACTGGCCGTCGTCGGTATAATCGTTCTCCGGGAAGGGAGAGATCTCCAGAGTCTTGCCGATATCATGGCACATGGCCGCCGTCAGCAGCAGATCCCTCTTTAATACAGGGTATGCGCTGCAATAGTAATCACAGAGTCTGGTCACGCCCAGAGTATGCTCCAGAAGGCCCCCCACAAAGCCGTGATGTACGGTTTTTGCAGCGGACGAATTGCGGAATGCTTTCTGAAACTTTTCATCCTGTACAAAGAAACTTTCCAGCAGCTGTCTCAGATAAGGATTGCTGATACTGGCTATCAACTCTGTCAACTCCCGGTACATTTCCTCAATATTCCTGCTGCTCACGGGAAGGTAGTCCGCAGGCTGGTATTCCCCTTCCTGACATCTGCGTATTCTCTTTACATTGACCTGCAACGAACCCTGGAAACTGGTGATATCCCCATATACCTCTATGTAATCCAGAGAATCAAAATCCCCGATCCCCGGATTGTTGGGCTCCCACACCTTGGCGTCCAGGGTGCCCGTCTTGTCCTGCAGTACCAGACTTTCGTAGGACTTGCCGTTCTTGGTCACCATAGATTGCTTATGTTTGCACAGATAAATGTCAAATACCCTGTCGCCATCCCTGTACTCTTTGATAAATTTCATATTCCTTCTGTCTCCTTATTCTGTATTTTCTTTTACTCTGCCTCTCCCGCCGTAACTTCAAAGGTCAGTTCCTTGTACTCTCCCTGGGACAGCCGCATCACCCGCAGCGTCAGCACATCCTCCACATTGGCTTTCAACAGATAGCCGGTATAATCACTCATCCTGGCCACGTCCTGCCGGTCAATCCCCACGATCACATCGCCGCTCTGGATGCCTGCCAGCATGGCGGGGGAATCCATCTCCACTTCCCGCACATATGCGCCAAAGGGCACCTGGGACTGCTGGTTGGCCTCACTGGGCACATCCACACCCACCACGCCCAGATAAGGAATCCGATCTCCTTTGGCAAGTCTGTTGATCATCTGTTTCAAATCGCTGACGCCATAGGCGCTTACCAGGTTCCGCATGTCGCTGCCTGACTTTCCTGTGGTGATAAAACCCACCACCTGGCCGCTGGTGTTGAAAAGCACCCCGCCTGCAGACTGGCTCCCGTAAATATCCGTGGTCAGTAGCTGGAAGTTCATATCCGCCAGGGATACCTGTGCCCCCGTGGAAGTGATGATTCCGTACCCCACGGAACCGCTGCTCCCCATGGGACTTCCCACAGCGATAACAGGACTTCCCACCAGATTCCTCTGCAGAGAGGAGCCCAGGGAGGCCACATGCAGATCTTCCGCCGGCATGGCCTGGCCCAGCGTATTCAGACTCACACACAGTACCGCCAGATTGCCGTCCTGAAAAGACTGGGTCATCAGAGCGTCCGCCTGGACCCCGTTGGAAAAAGAAACTGTCAGATGGTCCGCCCGCTTCAGGGAACTGTAATCTGTCAGGATCAACAGTTCTTTCCCGTTATTTCCCACCACAATGCCGGAAGTCTCATTCTTGCTCTCATACACATTGGCAAACCAGTCCGTATCCGACTTGGTGCCCGTGACCACCACCATATACTGCTCCAGCTGTTTTACATACTCTGAGAGGACATTGTAAATCTGCCGGTAATCTCCCATATCCAGCACCACCTGGTTCAGGATTTCCTGCACCTGGCTTTCGTCCAGCTTCACCTTCTCCGGCGGCGTTTCTTCCGGCTGGGGACTGGGACTGGGGCTGGGCTGAATATATTCCTCCAACATTTCCTCAGGCAGCATCTCCTCAGGCTCTTCCGGAAAAATAATGGCTTCCGGTTCCTTTTCCGGATACAGCCAGTTGCTGATCACCGGTTCCAGCACCAGAAAGGTAAAGCAGGCGATCAGGCCAAAAATAATGGCCATGGAGACCGTAATCACAGTCCTGCGGATCAGTCTGCGCTTGTTGATGGGCCTCTGTTTGATCTTCTCTATCATGAAATTTTCCTGGAAATTGTCCTGACTTTGTTCTTTGCGCTCCGGCATCTTCTCACCTCTTGTTCTGAGTATATAATATCCCATTTTAAAAGTAAAGCAAAACCGGGGGTATCCTATCCATGGGAATTGTGCTATACTTGTGAGGAATAAACCTGTAAACATTTTCACACAGACAGAAGGAAATAAACCCCATGAACGAAAAAGGATTAAAAATATTGGAATATGACAAAATCATCGGAATGCTGTCGGAAAAGGCGGATTCCGCGCCGGGTAAGAAATGCTGTCAGGAATTACTGCCCATGACGGACCTGGCTCAGATCAACCTGGCCCAGACAGAGACGGAGGACGCCCTGGCCCGGCTCTTTAAGCTGGGAAGCACTTCCTTTGGCAGCAATCAGGATATGGGCTTTGCCCTGAAATCCCTGGAAATCGGCAGCACCCTGTCCATGCCTGAACTGCTCCGTATGGCAAGGATGCTTGACAATGTAAATCGGATCAAAACCTATGGCCGAAAGGAGAGAGAAGATATCCCCCAGGACAGCCTGGATGGCTATTTTGAGCAGTTGACTCCCCTGACCCAGTTATCCGGCGAGATCAGCCGCTGTATCCTGTCGGAGGAAGAGATGGCAGACGATGCCAGCCCCGGGCTGAAGCATGTACGCCGTTCCATGCTGCTCACCAACGAAAAGGTACGCAACCAGCTTAATTCCATGATTACCGGTTCCTACCGCACCTATCTGCAGGACGCGGTAATCACCATGCGGGACAACAGATACTGTATTCCTGTAAAATCGGAATACAAGGGACAGGTACATGGCATGATTCATGACCAGTCCTCCACAGGCTCCACCTTTTTCATAGAGCCTGCCGCTGTGGTAGAACTTAACAACCAGCTGCGGGAATTGGAGATTCAGGAGAAAGTGGAAATAGAAAAGGTACTGGCAGCCCTGAGCGCCCAGGCGGCGGAACATGTGCAGGAACTGGCGGACAACCAGAAACTGATGACTCACCTGGACTTCGTTTTCGCCAAGGCAAAACTGGCCCTGGAACAGAATGCCACCCGGCCGGTTTTTAATACCCGGCATTATATCAATCTGCGTAAGGGACGCCATCCCCTGCTGCCAAAAAACAAAGTAGTGCCCATTGATGTTCATCTGGGCAGAGATTTTGATCTGCTCATCGTCACCGGACCCAACACCGGCGGCAAAACCGTATCCCTGAAAACCGTAGGGCTTTTCACACTGATGGGGCAGGCAGGGCTGCATATCCCGGCTCTGGACCGGTCGGAACTTTCCGTCTTTACCAGGGTATACGCGGATATCGGCGATGAACAGAGTATTGAGCAGAGCCTGAGCACCTTTTCCTCCCATATGACCAGCATCGTGCAGATTTTAAAACATGCAGATGAGAATTCCCTGTGCCTGTTTGATGAACTGGGAGCGGGTACGGATCCCACGGAGGGAGCGGCTCTGGCCATCGCCATCCTGAACTTCCTCCACGACAGAGGTATCCGCACCATGGCTACCACTCACTACAGCGAGTTAAAAATCTATGCCCTGTCCACAGACTTTGTGGAAAATGCCTGCTGCGAATTCAACGTGGAGACCCTGCGGCCCACCTATCGGCTGCTCATCGGCATTCCCGGTAAAAGCAACGCCTTTGCCATCTCCTCCAAGCTGGGCCTGCCGGAGGAAATCATCAATGCCGCCCGGGAACAGATCAGCAAAGAGGACGAAAGTTTTGAGGATGTGATATCGGATCTGGAGAGAAGCCGTGTCACCCTGGAAAAGGAGCGCCAGGAAATCGCCTCCTATAAAGCCCGAATCAAAACACTCCAGGACCAGTTACAGGCCAAGAATGAAAAACTGGATAATGCCAAAGACAAGATTTTGCAGGAAGCCCACGAAAAAGCCCGGGAGATCTTACAGGAAGCCAAGGAGGTAGCGGATGAAACCATCCGGGATTTCAACAATCTGGGCCCCGGCGCGGATATCAGGGATCTGGAGAAAAAGCGCCAGAAAGTAAGGGACAAAATCAATGAGAAGAACCAGAAGCTGGCTCTGAAGCCCAGCGCCGGACAGGAGAAGAAAAAAATCCTGGACCCCGCAAAGCTCAGGAAAGGGGACGGTGTAAAAGTGCTTTCCATGGGCCTTAACGGCACAGTGAGCACCCTGCCCGACAGCAGGGGCAATCTTTTCGTACAGTGCGGTATCATGCGCACCCAGGTAAACGTGAAGGATCTGGCCCTGACGGAGGAAGTCACCATCACTACCCCCGTAATGCAGCGCACCAACACGGGCAAGATCAAAATGAGCAAATCCCTGTCCATCTCCACAGAGATTAATCTTCTGGGCAAGACGGTGGACGAAGCCCTCTCTGCGCTGGATAAATACCTGGACGACGCCTATATTGCTCATCTCTCCTCTGTGAGAGTGGTACACGGCAAGGGTACTGGCGCCCTGCGAAACGCGGTTCACAACCATTTAAAGCGCCTGAAATATGTGAAAGAATTCCGTCTGGGAGAATATGGGGAAGGGGACGCGGGAGTTACCATAGTAACATTTAAATAGCCGCTGAATAAGGAGTATTTTCATATGGTAAATAAGCAGAAAGTCCTGATTGTAGATGACGACAACAATATCGCGGAACTGATATCTCTGTACCTCACCAAGGAGTGCTTTGAGACCATGATGGTATATGACGGAGAATCCGTTATGGGAGCCATCGCTTCCTTTGAACCCAATCTGATTCTGCTGGATCTGATGCTCCCGGGCATAGACGGCTACCAGGTCTGCCGGGAGGTCAGGGCCAGATATAGCACCCCCATCATTATGCTGTCCGCAAAGGGGGAAGTATTTGACAAGGTACTGGGTCTGGAACTGGGGGCGGACGATTATATGGAAAAACCCTTTGACTCCAAGGAACTGGTGGCCCGGGTCAAGGCAGTGCTGCGCCGGTACAAGCCTGTTGCCGAACCCAAACCCCAGCCCCGGGACGAATCTGTGGAATACCCCGATCTCACCATCAATCGCACCAATTACGCCGTAACCTATAAGGGTAAAAGTGTGGATATGCCTCCCAAGGAACTGGAACTTTTGTATTTCCTGGCTTCCTCCCCCAACCATGTATTTACCAGAGAGCAGTTGCTGGACCAGATTTGGGGTTATGAATATATGGGAGACACCCGCACCGTAGATGTTCATATTAAGCGCCTGAGAGAGAAGATCAAGGATCACCAGAATTGGAAAATCAGCACCATCTGGGGCATTGGTTATAAATTTGAAGTGAAAAAATAAGGATGTAATCTCCGATGAAGAAAACCCTATATCTTAAATTTTTGTTGGCCTATCTGATTTTCGGTATATTCGGCCTGGTCATACTGGCCACCTTTGTGCCCAGCATGACCATGGAACATCTGATCCGGGAAAAAGCCAACTCCCTGTACTCGGAAGCCACTCTGATCGCCAATACCTATGCCAGAAACCTGTACAACAGCGAAATCTCCCTGGAAGCGGTGAAAAATCAACTGGACGCCCTGGCCCTGTACCTGGATTCCAGCGTGCAGATCATCAATCCCTCGGGCCGTCTGATCCTGGACACCAATATGCCCATAGATGTGGAAAATGAAGTGATTATCCAGGCCTTTGATCCCACCGTCACCGGTGTCTCCTTTTATGTGATAGACAATTTTTTTGACACCTATCCCCAGGATGTGCTGTCGGTGATCGCCCCTATTACCACCAATTATATGGTCAAGGGCTATGTGGTGATTCATATGGAAATGGCCTCCATCAATGAATCCTGCAACAATCTGTTAAACATCTCCTATGTGACGCTGATCATCCTGTTTTTGCTGTCGCTGATCATCCTGATCTTTTTTACGGAGATCGTGTATCTGCCCCTGCGGAAGATTACCTACGCTACAGAGCAATATGCCTCAGGCAATATGCACTATGAATTTACTCTGGACAGCGAGGATGAAATAGGATATCTGGCGGCCTGCCTTTCCTATATGGCCAGCGAAATCGCCCGTTCCGAGGACGATCAGAAAAAATTTGTGGCCAATGTATCCCACGATTTCCGGTCCCCTCTGACCTCCATACAGGGTTATCTGGAGGCCATGCTGGACGGAACCATTCCCCCGGAACTCTATGAGAAATATCTGAATATCGTGCTGAATGAGACCCAGCGCCTGACCAAGCTGACCAACGGTCTGCTCACCCTGAACAATCTCAATACCAGAGGAATGCTGCTGGATATCACGGATTTTGACATCAATCAGGTAATCCGCTCCACTGCGGCCTCCTTTGAGGGCACCTGCCTGAAGAAAAGCATTGCCATCGAGCTGATCCTCACCGATGACATCATGTATGTCACAGCGGACATGAGCAAAATTCAGCAGGTGCTGTACAATCTCATTGACAATGCCATCAAATTCAGCCACCACAACTCCGTGATAAAGGTGGAAACCACAGAGAGGAAAAACAAACTCTTTGTATCTGTGAAGGACACAGGCATAGGAATCCCGAAAGAGGATTTAAAGCTGATCTGGGACCGTTTCTATAAATCAGACCTGTCCCGGGGCAAGGACAAAAAAGGCACGGGTCTGGGATTGTCCATCACCAAGGAAATCATTCACTCCCACAACGAGCATATTAACGTAATCAGCACCCCCGGGGAAGGCACCGAGTTTATCTTCAGTCTGCCCCGGTCAGAAGAAAACGACGAAGAAGACTGAACGCCTTTTTCACCGGGCGGTAAAGTACCAGCATCAATGTAAAATTCCCCACACAGTGCAGTAAATCATAGGGGATGCCTGCCACCCACCAGGTAAAGCCGGCGTAGAGGCCGGAGCGGAGGCCGCCGTTGAAGCATCCGTTGATCACATAGGGAATGGCACACAGCGCGCCGAAAAACAATCCGTAGAGCCCGGACAACACGGCCCAGAACAGCGCATGTTCCTGCCTTCGGAAAATCCATGCGGTCAGCGCAAGCAGCGGCCAGGCGTACAGGTACATGACCCACCAGATTCCGAAGCCGAACATGCAGCCCTCTATCAGGATAAAGGCAGGTATCACAAAGCAGATCTTCTTCCCCAATAAAATTGTGAACAGTATAATCCAGAAACTGGTCAGTTCTATATTGGGCAGTCCCATCATGGCTCCCTTACACACTTCTATCAGAGCGATGGCCATGCCTGTCATGGCTATGTCATATGTGGTATTTTTCAGTTTTATACCCTTCCCCATATCACTTGCTGTATATGATCTGGAAAGCGTCGCCGTCTGTCACAGGCTGGGTCTCTATGCCGTAATTACAGTACTCCCCATTGACGAAAAAACCCCAGTAAGACTGGTCCACATTCCAGTCCGCAGTCACGCCGTTCACCGTGTCCACCATCATGCCATACTCACTTTCACTGCCGGAAAATTCCAGCCCCTGCGCTTCCTCCATGGCCTGACGCAGATATTCCGCATCTGTTTGCAGATCATACATGGTGGAATCGCCATGGTTGTCCACCACTTCTATGGTGATGGATTTGGCTCCCTGGGTAGTTCCGGGCCGGAACAGGATAAACAGGATTGCGAATACCGCAACCAACGCTGCCAGCACGGCCAGCCCGATCATTAATTTCTTGTCTTTCTTTTTTGCTTCTGTCATTTTTATGACTCCTTTTGATTGTATTTGCATAAAAAGAGACAAAAAAACTGCCGCATGAAAGGCAATACACCCTCCCGCAACAGGTCCGCGCGTACAAAAAACAGATGTGAACACATCATCCACATTTTCCAGTGTACTAACCAGTTACTCGTGGTCTTACAGTACCGCAACAGGCAGGTCTTCTGACTTGGCCATCCACGCTTTCCTCCATCTTCTCAAAGCATGCCCGGGCAGAGGCTTCAATGATTTTCCTGTGGATTTCCCACTCATAAACAGAGAAGTCCACAGGGGAGAAAAACTCCTTCCTTACAGCGACGAGTTCGTGCAGGATTTACACCTGCTTCCCTTTTCACCGGATCTTAAGACACCGCTTAAATCCGACACCTGTAACGTTTTTTTATTCCTTTATGCAAGTGGAAGTTTACCATATGTGAGGTTTAAATGCAAGAATAAAATACATCCCCATGGGGATCATCGTCCTCCCTCTCTGGTTTCATACAGGTATGCCTGCCCTTTTTTGCCTGTGTGTTCCATCATTCCATAGTATTGGTACAGTTTGATGGCCAGGCTGGCCAGACGGTCATTGATACGGGCGGCCCGGGCAAACTGTTTTACAGTGAAAGGTTCTTCCAGCTCCAAAGGAATGAACTGCATCAGATCCTCCGGCCGCTCGATAACAATTTCCTCTATAATATCCAGAGGGATACGGTCATATTTGGAGGCCCGGATTTTTTTATCTTTTCCATAGCCGTTTAACAGCTTATATTCTTCCAGTTCCAGCAGCAGCAGCTTTACTGTAAGATGCCGGTCCGCCAGGTAATCACGGATCCGATATAATTCCAGAAAAGAGTCGTAAGCATTACCTTTTTTGGGTGATCTGTGAGGAGCGCTGAGAGCGCCCGTATCCTCATCGATCCAGATCAAACGTTTTATATGAGGGATGGGATGAACGATGGTCACCGGATATTCCGGCAGAAAAGCCTCCAGCTTATCCCGCATCTTGCCAAACCCGGCAGACTGAATCTCTATAATCTCCTGTCCCGTAAAGATATCCGCCACATAATTGCCGATGGGTACTTCCTGCTTATCCACATCCGGCTCATAATAGTTTTTCAGGACCATATGGGTGGTTTTCTCTGACAAAGTACCGATGCTGGCCCGAAGCCGTTCTTCCCCCAGCACCTTCTCCTTCGCTTCCCGGAATCTCTGCTTCTGTTTATCCATGTTTCCCTCTCCGTGCAGGTTCTGTTTACATTTAGATACAATTTGAGAGTTTGGTTTGAACCAAACTCCCGATTGTCGTTTCCTATTTTAAGTGGATCTCATTTCCTTATAACATGTTAAATGCCCGTGCTTTTCTATGCGCCGGTGCTGAGAGTTGCCTCACTTTTATCTTTTGCGTACAGGATCTTCAATATAATGGGCGTGGAGATACTGGATACAATGATGAGCAGGATCACCGCCGTAAAATATACCGGAGTCAGAAGTCCCACAGACAATCCCTTCTGGGCCACAATCAGAGCCACTTCCCCCCGGGTCATCATGCCCACACCGATCTTCAGGGAATCCATATTGTTAAACCGGCATATCCTGGCCATCACACCGCATCCTATAATCTTGGTAATCAATGCCACGATCACAAATCCCAGGGAGAAGAGCAGGATGCCGCCGTCAATATTTTCAATATTGGTCTTTAATCCGATACTGGCAAAAAATACCGGACCAAATAATATATAGGAATTGACTTCCATCTTCTCCTCGATATATTTGGAATCCCGGACGGAGCAAAGCACAATGCCCGCCACATAAGCCCCGGTGATATCTGCGATTCCAAAGAATTTCTCTGCGGCGAAGGCAAAGAAAAAGCACAGAGCAAGGCTCATAATGGGGATTCTTCGGGTATGAGGATATTTGTTGTCAATATAGGCAAACAGCTTATAAAACAAAGTTCCAACAACAAAGGCAAAGATAAAGAATAATACTGTGGATATCACCACTTTACCGGGATTGGAGTCAGGGCTCTTGAATCCGATGACAAAGGTCAGCACTATAATACCGATTACATCGTCAATGATGGCGGCGCTGAGAATGGTAGTACCCACTTTCCCCTTGAGTTTTCCCATCTCCCGCAGGGATTCCACAGTGATGCTGACGCTGGTAGCTGTCATTATCACGCCGATAAACACCGCTTTATAGAAATTTTCACTGCCCCAGGGTGCAACTCCGTAAAATCCCATATACAGTAAAGCGCCCCCTACCAGGGGAATAAACACGCCGCAGCAGGCAATCAACAGGGCGATGGGCCCGGTCTTTAACAGTTCCTTCAGGTCCGTCTCTAAACCGGCTGAAAACATCAGCAGTACCACGCCGATCTCCGCCATCTGTACCAGAAAATCTGTCTGCTGTACCAGACCCAATATGCCGGGCCCGATGATCAGACCGGCCACAATCTCCCCCACCACCTGGGGGGCGCGCAATTTGCGGGCAATGATCCCAAATATTTTGGCAAATACAATAATAATTGCCAGATCCTTAAATATGCTATATGCTTCCATACCCTTACCTCTTATATAAATTATTTATACCAAACACAAATTATATCACATCTTCATAAAAAGGAAAGTAGTTTCTATAAAAATTTTGTAAAAGAAAGACGCTGGAGAACTGACAGTTTTCTCCAGCGTTTTATACACTTATTCCCCTGTATTTTCTTCTGACTCTTGAGAGATATCCTCCGATTCTTCAGGATTCCCCTCTGATATTACATCGGGAATTCCTGCTGGATCCTCCTCAACGATCTCCTCCAGGGCTTCCTCCACATCATTGAATTCCTGGTCTCCGTTGGAGATTTTTTCCCTCACCTTTGCAATCCGGGCCACTTTATTGTTTTTCTCAAGCTGGATCAGCTTCACGCCTGAAGTATTCCTGCCCAGGGTGGAGACATCTTCCATACGAAGCTGTATGATAATACCCGCCGTGGTGATCATCATGATTTCATTGTCGTCATTCACAGCCTTGACGCCAATCACGTCCCCTGTCTTGTCCGTGATCTTATAACATTTAATTCCCTTGCCGCCACGGTACTGGACAGTGAATTCTTCCAGATAAGTCCGTTTGCCCATACCGTTCCCGGAGACGATGAGCAGGGAATCACCCTGGCTCTGAAGCTGCATGCCCACCACCTCGTCCTGGTCAGACAGATTCATGCCTATGACGCCCATGGACGCGCGGCCTGTGTTTCTCACATCTGTCTCCTTGAAGCGGATACACATACCCTGCTTTGTCACCAGTAATATCTCACTGTCCGCATCCGTAGACTTGACCTCGATAAGTTCATCTCCCTCCCGGAGATTGATGGCTACCAGGCCATTCTTACGGATATTGGAAAATTCATCCAGAGAGGTTTTCTTCACAATACCGCTTTTGGTCACCATAAACAGGTTCTTTTCTTCACTGTACTCCCGAATGGGAATCATGGCGGTGATTTTTTCTCCCGGAATCAACTGCAGGAGATTTACAATGGCCATGCCCCGGGCGGTTCTGCCGGCCTCGGGGATCTCGTAAGCCTTGAGCCGGTACACTCTTCCCAGGTTGGTGAAGAAATGCAGATAATGATGGGTGCTGGTAATCAGCAGATCCTCAATATAGTCATCCTCAATGGTCTGCATCCCCTTGATTCCCTTGCCACCCCGGTTCTGGGACTTGAAATTATCCACAGTCATCCGCTTGATATAGCCCAGGCTGGTCATGGCTATGATAGTATTGTCATGAGGAATCATGTCCTCCATGGAAATATCCGTGATATCATAAGTGATCTTACTTCTTCTGTCATCCCCAAACTTATCCGATATCACTGTAATCTCTTCTCTGATCACTCCCAAAAGCAGTTTCTCATCTGCCAGAATAGCTTTATACTCCTGTATTTTCTTCTGCAATTCCTCATGTTCCACTTCCAGCTTTTCCCTTTCCAAACCTGTCAGCGCCCGCAGTCTCATATCCACAATAGCCTGAGCCTGGACTTCCGATAGTTCAAAACGTTCAATTAAACGCTCTTTGGCAATCTGAGTATTCTGGCTGCTGCGGATAATGGAGATCACTTCGTCTATAAAATCCAGAGCTTTCAGCAGACCCTGTAATATATGATCTCTCTCTTCAGCCTTATTCAGATCATATCTGGTTCTCCGGGTAACTACTTCCTCCTGATGGGCCAGATAATAAGTCAGCATATCCAGAAGGTTCATCACCTTTGGCTCGTTATTTACCAGAGCCAGCATGATCACTCCAAAGGTATCCTGCAGCTGCGTATGTTTGTACAACTGGTTCAGAATCACATTGGCATTGGCATCCCGACGCAGTTCAATCACCACCCGAATGCCTTCCCGATTGGATTCATCCCGGATATCTACGATCCCGTCCACTTTCTTCAGCTTTACCAGTTCCGCGATCTTTACAATGAGATTGGCCTTGTTCACCATATAGGGCAGTTCCGATACAATGATCTGGGACTTTCCGTTGGCCAGAGTCTCAATATCCGTCACGGCTCTCACCCGGATCTTGCCCCGCCCTGTGCGGTAGGCTTCCTCACAGCCTCTGGTTCCCAGGATCAGCCCCCCGGTGGGAAAATCAGGGGCTTTTACGATATCCAGCACTTCCTCTATGGTGGTATCCCTGTTTTCCTCCACCCGGTTGTCAATGATCTTGAGAACCGCCTTCACTACCTCCCGAAGATTGTGAGGGGGGATATTGGTAGCCATACCCACCGCAATGCCGGTGGTGCCGTTCACCAGCAAATTCGGATAACGGCTGGGCAGCACTACGGGCTCCCTCTCAGTATCATCAAAGTTGGGAGCAAAATCCACGGTGTCCTTATTGATATCAGCCAGCAGTTCCATGGAAATCCTGGAAAGCCTGGCTTCCGTATAACGCATGGCAGCGGCCCCATCCCCGTCCATGGAACCGAAATTACCATGGCCGTCCACCAGAGGATAACGCATATTCCAATCCTGGGCCATATTTACCAGAGATCCATAGATGGAACTGTCTCCATGGGGATGATACTTACCCATGGTATCACCTACAATACGGGCACATTTACGGTGAGGCTTGTCCGGGCCGTTGTTCAGTTCAATCATGGAGTACAGAACTCTTCTCTGAACAGGCTTAAGACCGTCTCTTACATCGGGAAGGGCCCTGGAGGCGATGACACTCATGGCGTAGTCGATGTAAAATGTCTCCATCTTCTCCTTCAGATCCACTTCCTGTATCTTGTCTATCTCCTGGACATTATCAAATATATCGTCTTGCATATTTACCTCGCTCTATATCCAGAATCCTGAAATCGGTTTAAGTGATATCCAGATTCTTAACAAATTTGGCGTTCTGCTCTATGAATTCTTTCCGTGGTTCCACCTTGTCGCCCATAAGAGTGGTAAAGGTTAGATCCAGTTCCGACTCTGTCTCCTCGTCATAATTCACCCGCATCAGAATCCGTCTGGCAGGATCCATGGTAGTCTCCCAAAGCTGTTCCGCATCCATCTCGCCCAGTCCCTTGTACCGCTGAATCTTGTTGTTCTGATCCCTTCCCACCTCCTGCAGGATGGCGTCAAGCTCCTCGTCGCTGTAGGCATACCACACTTTCTTGTTTTTTTCCAGCTTATACAGAGGAGGCTTTGCCAAAAACACATGCCCCTGTTTGATCAGTTCCGGCATAAAACGGTAAATGAAAGTGAGCAGCAGGGTACTGATATGAGCTCCGTCCACATCTGCATCCGTCATAAGAATAATCTTATTGTAACGAAGTTTGGAAATATCAAAATCCTCATGGATACCTGTGCCAAAAGCGGTGATCATGGCTTTTATCTCCGCATTGGCATAGATTTTATCCAGTCTGGCTTTCTCCACATTCAGGATCTTTCCCCGCAGAGGCAGGATGGCCTGGGTGGCCCGGGAACGGGCAGTCTTGGCACTTCCTCCGGCAGAATCTCCTTCCACGATATATATTTCACAGTTCTTGGGGTCCTTGTCCGAACAGTCTGCCAGCTTGCCGGGCAGAGCCATACCGTCCAGAGCCGTTTTTCTTCGGGTCAGATCCCTGGCTTTGCGGGCCGCTTCCCTGGCGCGCTGGGCCAATATGGATTTCTCACAGATGATCTTGGCCACTCCCGGGTTCTGCTCCAAAAAGTATGTCAACTGCTCTGACACAATCCCGTCCACAGCGCCCCTTACTTCGCTGTTACCCAGCTTTTGCTTGGTCTGCCCCTCGAACTGAGGATCCTCTATCTTCACACTGATAATGGCTGTCAAACCCTCCCGGATATCTTCTCCCGAAAGATTGGGCTCACTGTCCTTCAGCAGCTTGGCACTGCGGGCATAATCGTTGAAGGTTTTGGTTATGGCATTGCGGAAACCCTGTAAATGGGTGCCTCCTTCCGGGGTATTAATATTGTTCACAAACCCGAATACACTCTCGTTATAAGAATCATTGTGCTGGAAAGATACTTCCACATACACATGATTCCTCTCCCCTTCAAAATACAGGATATTTTCATACAGGGGCGTCTTGCTCTTGTTCAGGTAAGTGACAAATTCCCTGATCCCTCCTTCATAGTGAAATTCCACCACCCTCTGGGTTTTACCATTTTCCCGCCGCAGGGTTCTGACTACCCCTATTCTGGAAGTTTTGGCGTTTTCCTCTTCATTCTCGGCAGAATGTAATTCTCCCTGCCCCTCCGGTGCTTCCTCTTTCTGTAGCCTCTGATCCTCCGCCGCCCGCTGCAGAAGCTGGCTGATCTGAGCATTTTCCATATCAGTGTCCGTGAGCGCCTGCTGCTGTTCACAGCGGCTGTCTCTCAGGATAATCCGCAGATTCCTGGTGAGAAAAGCCATCTCCCGCAGCCTGCGTTTCAGGATGTCAAAGTCAAATTCCGTGGTCTCTGTGAAAATGGTTTTATCCGGCAGAAAGGAGACCTTTGTGCCTGTCTTTTCCCTGGGACATTCCCCGATCTCCTTAAGGGAATACATCGTATGTCCCCTCTCATAGCGCTGCTTATATACTTTGCCATCCTGGCAGATTTCCACCTCCAGCCATTCGGACAGAGCATTTACCACAGAAGCTCCCACGCCGTGCAGGCCGCCGGAGACTTTGTATCCCCCGCCGCCAAACTTGCCCCCCGCATGAAGAATGGTAAACACCACCTCCACCGCAGGGATGCCCGCCTTGTGATTGATGCCTATGGGAATGCCTCTGCCATTGTCAGCTACCGTAACGGAATTGTCCTCATTGATGGTCACTTCAATGGTGTCACAGATTCCGGCCAGAGCTTCATCCACAGAATTATCCACGATCTCATACACCAGGTGATGCAGGCCTCTGCTGGAAGTGGAACCTATATACATGCCGGGTCTTTTGCGGACTGCTTCCAGTCCTTCCAGAATCTGAATCTGGTCGGCGCCGTATTCATGTTCAACCGCGGTATTGTTCATGATCTCTTCGCTCATTTTAACCTCTTTCATGCATATGATCAGGCGACAGTATTTCCACTACTCCATTAGTCACCTTATACACCCTGTTTATTTCAAAACGATTGTTTACAAATTCCTCCAGACCGGTACAGGTAATAATGGTCTGGACGTCCCCTATGCTGCTGAGCAGATAGTTCTGCCGGTTGCTGTCAAGTTCGGAAAGCACATCGTCCAACAACAGGATGGGTGTGTCCCTGGTGATTTTTTTCACCAGTTCGATCTCCGACAGCTTCAGGGACAGGGCGGCAGTGCGCTGCTGGCCCTGGGAGCCAAACTTGCGGATATCCACATCCCCTACCAAAAAGGAAAAATCATCTCTGTGAGGCCCCACCGTGGTCTGCTTTAATCTGATATCCTTTTCCTGACTGCATTGCAGCCTTTTTTCAAAGGCTTCTATCTCCACATCCGGTTCATACCGAACCACAATCTCTTCCCTGTCCCCGGACAGACGCCTGTGTATATCATAGATTATTTCATTGAGTTGTTCTATAAAAATCTTTCTTCTCTCAATCACCTTGCTGCCAAAAGAGGCAAGCTGGGAATCCCATATATTCAGGGTATCTCTCAGATCCGGATTAAAAAACAGATCCTTTAAAAGTTTGTTGCGCTGATTTACGATCTTGTTGTAATGGTTCAGATTATACAGGTAAAAGCTGTCCAACTGGCACAGTTCCATATCCACAAACCTTCTGCGCTCCGCCGGACCGTCCTTAATGATGCCCAGATCTTCAGGGGAAAAAAAGACCACATTACAAATCCCCAGTAGATCCGCTGCTTTCCTGATCTTCTGGCCATCAATGGCAATTCCCTTGGATTTGCTTTTCCTCAGGTGCATGTCCACCCGGGTTTCCACCCCTTCCTTCTCCAGAAAAGTGCGGATATGGGCCTCCTCCTTTTGGAAATTCACAATATCTCTGTCCTTGCTTCCCTTATGTGATTTGGTGGTAGCCGATACATAGATTGCTTCCAGAATATTGGTTTTGCCCTGGGCATTATCACCGTAGAGAATGTTAGTCCCTCTGTCAAATGCCAGATTAAGAGTGTCATAATTGCGATAATCCTGAAGCTCCAGTGATTTTATTATCATAACCTGTTCTATTGCCTTTACGCTTCCCGAGACACTACTTTCACCTGTGTCCCGTCAAATTCAAATACATCCCCGTCCCGGAGTTTCCTGCCTCTCTGGTATTCCGCTTCGCCATTTACAGACACCTGGCCGTCCTGAATCACCAGCTTCGCGTCCACCCCGGAGTCCACCAGGTCGGCCAGCTTCATGGCCTGTCCCAGCTTGATAAAGTCATCTCTTATTTTCATTTCCAACATGTCTGATTTTCCTGCCTTTCCCTTTAATTTACCGTGGTAAAATTCACAGGCAGAATCAGGTAGATATAGCTTTCTGCCTCATCCTTGATCAGGCAGGGCGCCTTGGGATTCACCATGTACAGATCAACCTGTTCATCGTCGATTACCCGCAGAGCGTCGATGAGGAATTTGGGATTAAAGCCGATCATCAGATCCTTACCCTCCTTGGCGATGTCGATATCCTCGTCCATGCTGCCAAGGGCAGAATTGATCTTCAGTTCCATGCCGCCGTCAGTGATATGCATGATAATGGGCTTTTTATCCCCCTCCTTCACCAGCAGGGTAGCGCGGTCGATACAACTGAGCAATTCCCTTTTATTGACTTTCACTTTAGTATCCCATTCGCTGGACAGCATCTGCTCGATCCTGAAGTATTCGCCCTCTATCAGCCGGGACACCACTGTGGTTTTGTCAAACTCGAAGATAATATGTTTGGACGTGATGAAAATGCTCACATACTTGTCCGTGTCGCCGGAAAGGATCTTACTGATCTCGTTCAGGGTCTTGCCGGGTACCACTACCTTCCGCTGGCCATACTCCTCCTTAAGCTGAATCTTGCGGATGGAGATACGATGCCCATCCAGGGACACCACCTTCAATTCGCTGCCTTTTATATCAAAAAGCTCTCCGCTCATTAATTTATTATTGTCATTGTCAGAAATTGAAAAAATGGTTTGACGCACCACTTCCTTCAGGGTAAACTGGGAAACAGAAATACTATCTTCCCTCTCCACCACGGGAAGATAGGAGAAATCCTCTCCAGATTTTCCCATGATGTTGAACTTTGCCTTCTCACAGGTAATAGTGGTTTTGTAATTCTCGTCCGTCTGCAGGGTAATATCATTGTCCGGCAGCTTACGCACAATCTCCCCAAAGATTTTGGCATCCAGGGCGATAATGCCTCTCTCCACGATCTCTCCTTCAATGGTGGTCTCTATGCCCAGTTCCATGTCATTGGCCGTTAGGGTGATCACTCCTTTGGTGGCGTCTATCAGAATACATTCCAGAATAGACATGGTTGTTTTGTTTGGAACTGCCTTGGATACAATCTGTACGCCGCCCAGCAGGCTGGATTTGGAACAAATCAGTTTCATAAGTTATGAACTCCTTTCCCGTGCACAACGCAAAAAACTTTCAGGGCGCCTGCGCAAGGCTTATATAATAATATTTGTTTTCTTAATATCCTTCTTAATGGATGTTGATATGTGCAAAACTATTTCTATTATACTATTTTTCTGGAAAAAAGGGAATGGATATCTGGTGAATAATTCAACTTTTTGTTCTGGATAAGTTCAGATTTATTCACATACGCCTTAAAATGCCTTTTGAGGACAATTTTGGTTATCAACAGGCTTTTCCCTTTTTCCCCGGGCAATACACAATACCCTGTGGATTAACTGGGGTTGATTTTCTTTACCAGGATATCAATTTTGTTCTGGAGTTCCTCATTGCTTTTCAATTCTTCCTCAATCTTGTTACAGCCGTGCAGGACGGTGGTGTGATCTTTTTTCCCAAGGGCCTTGCCGATCAGCGCGTAGGAAGAATCTGTGAGGATATGGCAAAGGTACATGGCCACCTGCCTGGGCAGGACAAATTCGGAATTCCTTTTTTTGGACACTACATCCTCTGGTTTTACGTTAAAGTACTCTGCCACGGTGGTGATGATCAGAGAGGGGGTAATGTCTCTGGATTTGTTGGGGTATATCACGTCCTTCAGGGCTTCCTCCGCAGCAGCCTGGGTGATTTCCACTTTATTGGATTTGGCAAAGGCAATAATTTTGTTGAAAGCGCCTTCCAGTTCCCGGATATTGGATTTTATATTGGTGGCAATGTAATTGAGAATCTCTTCGTCAATCTGCCGGTGACTTATTTCCGCGTTCTTCCGCAAAATGGCCACCCGGGTTTCGTAGTCGGGGGGCTGTATATCAGCGATCAGTCCCCACTCAAAACGGGAACGGAAGCGTTCTTCCAGAGTTTCCATTTCTCTGGGAGGCTTGTCCGAGGAGAGAATGATCTGTTTTCCTGCGGAGTGGAGTACGTTGAAAGTATGGAAAAATTCTTCCTGGGTACTTTCCTTACCTATGATGAACTGCACGTCATCTACCATCAGCACATCCACGGTGCGGTATTTCTCCCGGAGCCTGGTCATGACGGCAGCGTTACCATTACGAATGGACTCGATCACTTCGTTGGTAAATTCTTCGCTGGTCACATAAAGCACTTTGGTATTGGGGTTCTGGCCCAGGATGAAATGCCCGATGGAATGCATCAGGTGGGTTTTGCCCAGTCCGGCTCCCCCGTAGAGGTACAGTGGATTGTAAGTGTTGCCGGGGGATTCCGCCACCGCCAGAGAGGCGGAGTGGGCAAATTTATTATTACTGCCCACCACAAAAGTGTCGAATCTGTACTTTGGGTTCAGGGTGGCGTTTTTACTCCCTGCTTCCATATAATAAGAAGATTCATCTTCCAGAGGATCCTCCGAGGGAATGTCTGACTCCAGAATAAAATCCACCTCATAGATATGGTCGTACATCTCCGAGATCGTGACCTGGAAAAAACTTTTGTATTTGCTGGTAATATAACTCAGGGCCTGGGCCTGGTCGGAAGGAATGATGATATACACCACATCTTCCTCTATCTTGTAAAGTTTCAGGGGCTCTACCCAGGTGGAGAAGGAAATGCCCGACAGATTGTATTCCCTCTTGACAATTTCCTTTATTTCTTCCCATTTTTCCTTGATATTGTCCATTTTCTTTTGCCCCTCCCGCAATATTCCTAACCCTATATTAATATAAAGTCGGAAATATTTCAAATGTTAGTTTTGAACAGGGCTGGAATAAAGTTATCCACATGCTGTTGATAAGTTGGGGTATAAGTAGTGTGGTAAATTTCATATGTGGACAATATGGTGTATAAATTAGACCTTTTACACATACCAAAAATGCGGCATGGATACAGCATATAGATAAAATATTTTTCATGAAAAACAAGATATAGTGATTGGCAGAAACAGTTATCCACAAATTATCAACAACTGGTGGATAACTTTGTGTTTATAAAAAGCTGTGTATATAGTGGTGGATAACTCTGAAAAAAATTTTTTATAGGTTTTTCTTAGTAAAAATAATCTAAAAAAATCCTATATTTACTTGACATTCGGGGACTTTTCCATTACAATCAATATGCTATTTTCCATAGGAATCATCAATGCCTTATCATAAATTAAGGTCAGAGAAGGAGGTGCATTTTCATGAAGATGACATATCAGCCTAAAAAGAGGTCCAGGTCCAAGGTTCACGGTTTCAGGGCAAGGATGAGCACTCCCGGCGGAAGAAAAGTTCTGGCTGCGAGACGTGCAAAGGGAAGAAAGAGGTTATCGGCATAGGTCACAGCAATGTGACCTTTTTTTCTATGCAAACCTGAACGGTATTCCCGGCAAAACAGGCCCTATGGCCATCCATGTAGTATGGGGAAAACAGGTTATGAGATTTTCAGAATCGCTGAAAAAGAATACGCAGTTCCAATTTGTATATAGAAACGGTAAATCCTATGCGAATAAATATCTGATCATGTATGTTAAGGAAAATGGCACGGATAGGAACCGGGTTGGAATCAGCGTCAGTAAAAAAGTTGGTAACAGTGTTGTAAGGCATCGTGTTACAAGACTGGTAAGAGAGAGTTACCGATTACATGAGAACATATTCAATAGTGGTTTGGATATGGTAATCGTCGCAAGACCGGCTGTAGCTTCTGTAGGCTACCATGAAGTGGAAAGCGCCCTGTTGCATCTGGCGAAACTTCATAAGCTGATCAAAGTCTATTTTTATTTTGATTAATATTGATTATGATGAAAAAAATTATAATTGCACTGATACGGTTTTACCAGAAATATATCTCCCCCATGAAGCGCACCAAATGTCCCTATATTCCTACCTGTTCCCAATATGGACTTGAGGCGGTTCAAAAATATGGCGCTTTCAGGGGATCCCTTCTGGCGGCCTGGAGAATTCTGCGCTGTAATCCTTTCTCAAAGGGAGGTTATGATCCTGTGCCCTGAAAGCGGAGAGCCGTTATACGGTGTGATGCCGCAGGATTTTCTGCGGTAACAGGAAAGGTGTAAGGAATGAATGTTATTTTATTAACCAAGGACGATACCTTTATTATCGGATGGGTGGCCAGGCTGCTGGGCCTGATTATGGAAGGTATTTTTACCGTTATCGACTTTATTGGTATCCCTAACATTGGACTGGCTATTATTCTTTTTACGGTGGTAGTCAATCTGCTTATGTTGCCTCTGACCATCAAACAGCAGAAATTTTCCAAGTTATCCAACAAGATGCAGCCTGAGATTCAGGCCATACAGGAAAAGTATAAGAATAAGAAAGATAATGAGACCATGATGGCCCAGAATCAGGAGATTCAAGCTGTCTATGCCAAATATGGCGTGTCCGCATCCGGAAGCTGCGTACAGCTTTTGATTCAAATGCCCATTTTGCTGGCCCTGTACCGGGTGATCTATGCGATTCCCGCTTATGTGAGTAAAATCGGCAATACATTCCGGGTTCTGGCCGATCAGATCATGAGCACGGATGCCGCAGGGTTTCTGAAAAGTTCGGAAGTCAGTACCATCAAGAATACCATGGCCATGTATGGCAAAAACATTCTGGATACAGGAGAAAACAGTATCAACAGCTTGATCGACGTGCTGAACAAATTGTCCAGCAGCGATATGGCTCTGGTCTCGGAACATTACAGCCTGGCTGAGCTTACCTATAACGGCCAGTTAATTCTGAGCAATGACAGCACCAAGGGACTTCTGGATATCTACAACAATTTCCTTGGCCTGAATATTGCCAATTCTCCTCAGCATATCATTGCCAACGCTTATCCTATGCAGGCCTGGGGACTGCTCATCGGCGCCGTGTTGATTCCGGTGCTGGCGGCTGTGACCCAGTTGATCAGTGTGAAGCTGATGCCTCAGCCGGAGAACAGGGGCAGTGATAATGGCATGGCATCTTCCATGAAGATGATGAACATGATTATGCCTGTCTTTTCCGCATGGTTTTGTTTTACACTGCCTTCCGGACTGGGCCTGTACTGGATTGCCAGCGCCGTGGTGCGTACTATATTGATGATTATTATCAATAAGCGCCTGGACAAAATGAGTTTTGATGAGATTGTTAAGAAGAATTCTGTCAAGAGCGCTAAGAAGCTGGAGAAACTTCAGAAGCAGCAGGAGATGATGAACGCTTACGCCAGTATGAATACCAAGAATATAGCCAGCAGGGCCAATATGAATACTGGTGGAGAAAGCAGTTCTTCCTCCAAAAGCGTTCCGGATAAAAAGATACCCAATGTGGAATACAGCAGCAAGTCAAAGCCGGGCAGCATCGCCGCAAAAGCTAATATGGTAAAGGAATATAACGAGAAGAACAGCAAATAAAAGCAGGGGGGAAAACAAATGGAAACTATGGAAGTATCTGCCAAAACAGTAAATGACGCCATTATTGAAGCCTGCCAGAAATTTGGCGTGGCCAGTGACAGACTGGAATATGAAGTGATGGAAGAGGGATCTTCAGGATTTCTTGGAATCGGTGCAAAACCTGCGGTTATAAAAGCCTGGGTGAAATGTTCCCTGGAGGACGACGCAAAGAATTTTCTGAAGGATGTGTTTGCCGCCATGCATATGGTTGTAGTGGTGGAGGCAAAATACAATGAAGATGAAAAATCCATGGATATCGAATTGAGCGGCGACGACATGGGCGTCCTGATCGGCAAGAGAGGACAGACTCTGGATTCCCTTCAGTATCTGGTCTCCCTGGTGGTGAATAAGAATGCGGAAGAATATATCCGGGTGAAGGTTGATACGGAAAATTACAGGGAGAGAAGAAAGGAAACTCTTGAGAATCTGGCGAAAAATATCGCTTACAAGGTGAAGAGAAACAAGAGACCTGTTTCCCTGGAGCCTATGAATCCCTATGAGAGACGCATTATCCATTCCACCTTACAGAATGACAAATATGTGACAACTCACAGTGAAGGGGATGAACCTTTCAGAAGAGTAGTGGTTACATTAAAGCGCTATTCATAAGAGGCAGAAATACCGAATGTAGCGATACATTCGGTATTCTTTTCCATTTTCATCCTGTTTTTTATGGATGCGGCGGCCAAAATGTTTATTCAGGTAGGAGGTTTTGTATGCATACGGATACGATAGCTGCCATTGCCACAGCTTTGTCCGAGTCAGGAATAGGGATTATTCGGGTGTCCGGTCCGGAAGCCATATCTTTGGTAGACCGTGTCTTTTATAATTCTGCCGGTGGGAGAAAATTATCCAGCAAATCTTCTCATACCGTTTCTCATGGATATATTGTGGATGGGGAAGAGGGGCAGGAATGGAAAGAGGGCATTCTGGATGAGGTGTTGGTGGTGTTGATGAAAGCCCCTCACAGTTATACCGGAGAGGATACGGTGGAAATCAACTGTCATGGAGGGGTGCTTCTCTTACAGAAGGTATTGCAGCTGATACTCAGAACCGGCGCCAGATTGGCGGAGCCGGGAGAGTTTACCAAGAGGGCTTTCCTCAATGGCAGAATGGATCTGTCCCAGGCGGAAGCTGTGATGGATGTGATTCATTCCCAGAGCGAGATGGCTTTGTCCTCTTCCATGGAGCAGCTTACTGGAAAACTGGCTCAGGTGGTGCGGGATCTGAGGGAGCATATTCTCTATGAAATGGCATTTATTGAGTCCGCTCTGGATGACCCGGAACATATCAGCCTGGAGGGATACGAAGAAAGGCTGTCTTTGAAATGTGCCACTTTTTTGAAGAGAATCGAAGATTTGCTTGCATCCGCCCAGAATGGCAGATTGTTAAGAGAGGGCATCCGAACGGTGATCCTGGGAAGGCCTAATGCAGGAAAATCTTCTCTTCTCAATGCCATATTGGGGGAGGAGCGGGCTATAGTGACACAGGTGCCGGGCACTACAAGAGATATTCTCCAGGAGACTATCAGTCTCGGAGGCATTACTCTGCATATGGTTGACACTGCGGGCATCCGTTATACAGAGGATGTGGTGGAGCGGATTGGTGTGGACAAGGCCAGGGAATATGCGGAAAAAGCGGATTTGATTTTATTTGTGATAGACGGCAGTGAGCTGCCGGATGATCGGGAGAGGGATATTATTTCTTTTATTGGACAAAAGAATATGATTGTGGTAATTAATAAGACGGATTTAACTACCATAGTGTCCGAGGATCAGATACATGCTTTTTTTCCTGAAAGAGCAGATGTTCCTATTGTGAGGATTTCTGCCAACAGTGGTGTGGGGTTGGATTTGCTGGGAGAGGAGATTGAAAAACTCTTTTTTGACGGAGAGTTGAAAGGAAACAGAGAAATCGTGATCACAAATATGCGGCATAAGGAGGCTTTGGAGGAAGCACGGAAAAGTCTTCTTATGGTGCGGCAGGGTTTGGAGGCCCGCATGCCGGAAGATTTTTACTCCATAGATTTGATGGGAGCTTATACGGCGCTTGGATCTATTGTGGGAGAGGAAGTGGGAGAGGATCTGGTACAGGAGATTTTCTCTAAATTCTGTATGGGAAAATAAGTATGAAACTTCGTTTCATATACTGATTTGTGCAGTATCGCAAGCATGGCTTGCGATATGCATATTGAGGAAAGATTACAGTAGGATTTATAGGATGAGGCGTGAAGATGGGTATGGTTTCGAATATCAGAGAAAAAGTGGATGTGTGTGTGGTGGGCGCGGGACATGCGGGTTGTGAGGCGGCTTTAGCCTGTGCCAGGCTTGGCCTGGAGACAGTGATTTTTACAGTCAGTGTGGACAGTATTGCATTAATGCCCTGTAATCCCAATATTGGCGGTTCTTCCAAGGGACATTTGGTGAGGGAAGTGGATGCGCTGGGAGGTGAGATGGGTAAGGTTATCGACAGCACATTTATACAGTCTAAGATGCTGAATGTTTCCAAGGGTCCTGCCGTTCATTCCCTGCGGGCTCAGGCAGATAAGGCGGAATATACCAGGCAGATGCGCAATGTGTTGGAAAATCAGGAACATCTTACCATCAAGCAGGCAGAAGTATGTGAACTTCTTTGGAAACAGGAGGAAGATAAGAAAGTAGTGACGGGGGTAAAGACTTTTACCGGCGCTGTCTATGAATGCGGCGCTGTGATTCTTTGCACCGGCACCTATTTGAAAGCCAGATGCCTCTGTGGAGAATCTATTACTTACACAGGTCCCAATGGGTTGCAGGCCGCCAATTATCTGACAGATTCCCTGAAAGAAATGGGTATAGAGCTACGCCGATTTAAAACGGGTACTCCTGCCAGAATGGATGGAAGAAGTATAGATTATACTAAGATGGAAGAACAGCTGGGAGATCCTGTAGTAGTGCCCTTTTCTTTTTCCACAGATCCGGAATCGGTGCAGAAACCACAGGTTTCCTGCTGGCTTACCTATACCAATGAACAGACTCATGAGATTATCAGGGGAAATCTGGACAGATCTCCTATTTATGCGGGGATAATAGAGGGTACAGGTCCCAGGTATTGCCCTTCCATCGAGGATAAAGTGGTTAAGTTTGCAGACAAGGACAGGCATCAGGTATTTATAGAACCGGAAGGATTACATACCAATGAAATGTATGTAGGAGGCATGTCCTCTTCTCTGCCGGAAGATGTGCAGCTTGCTATGTATCGAACTGTTCCCGGACTGGAACATTGTAAAATCGTGCGAAATGCCTATGCCATAGAATATGACTGTATCAGCGCCAGACAGTTGTATCCCACTTTGGAGTTTAAGGAAGTCAAAGGCTTGTTCAGCGGCGGCCAGTTTAATGGAAGCAGCGGATACGAGGAAGCGGCGGCTCAGGGCCTGGTGGCAGGAATCAATGCCGCCATGTCTCTGATGGGCAGGGAGCCTTTAATTTTGGATCGGTCTGAGAGTTATATTGGCGTATTGATTGACGATCTGGTGACCAAGGATAATCGGGAACCCTATCGAATGATGACTTCCCGGGCGGAATACAGATTGTTGCTCCGTCAGGATAATGCGGATCTGCGCCTTGGAAAGAAAGGATACGAGGTGGGTCTGGTGTCTGGGGAACAATATGATAGATTACTTATGAAAGAACAAATGATTCAGCAGGAAATATGCCGCTTAAAATCCAGTATTATGGGTGCAAATCAGAAAATGCAGGAATTCCTGCAGGCTCATGGCAGCAGTTCCTTAAAAACGGCGGTTTCTTTGGCAGAATTGATTTGCAGGCCGGAATTAGACTATCAGATCTTGTCGGAAATTGACCTGGAAAGAAAACCCCTTCCGAGGGATGTAATTGAGCAGGTGGAAATTGAGATCAAATATGAAGGCTATATCCAGCGGCAGATGCGGCAGGTGGAGCAGTATAAAAAGATGGAGAAAAAGAAGATTCCTCAGGATCTGGATTATGATGATATTTCATCTTTAAGACTGGAGGCCAGACAGAAGCTGAAGGAATTTCGCCCCATATCCCTTGGACAGGCTTCCCGGATTTCTGGAGTATCTCCTGCGGACATTTCGGTATTGCTGATTTATCTGGAGCACAGGATCCGTGAAAATAAGTAAGGCAAAGGATAGAATGACAGGTATTTTAATATCAGGAGGATTCTATGAGCGTATATGATACAAGTCAGTTTAGAAGAGATTTACAGTCAATACAGGTACAGTTGACAGATCAACAGATTGATCAATTTGTCCGATATTTTGAAATGTTGGTGGAATGGAATGGCTTTATGAATCTGACCGGTATAACGGATTACGAAGAGGTGATGAAGAAACATTTTATTGACAGTCTTTCTTTGACAAAGATATTTGATACTTCCAGGGAATGTCGTGTGATTGATGTAGGTACTGGTGCGGGTTTTCCGGGACTGGCTCTTAAGATAGCCTTTCCATGGATGGAAATGACTCTCCTTGACAGTCTCAATAAGCGTATTCAGTTTTTAAATGCAGTAATTAATGAATTGGGTTTGAATGGCGTACATACTTTACATGGCCGGGCGGAGGATTATGCCAAACCGGGTCAGATCAGGGAACAATATGATCTCTGCGTATCCCGTGCTGTGGCCCATTTGGCAAGTCTGTGTGAATATTGCCTGCCATTTGTCAAGGTAGGAGGATGCTTTGTTTCTTATAAATCGGAAAAAGTCAGTGAAGAGTTGGAAATATCAAAAAATGCAATTTTTCTGTTGGGTGGAAAAATGAATAAAGCGGAAGAATTTACATTACCGGACAGTGATATTTACCGCAGCCTGATATGTATTGAAAAGGTGCAGCCTACTTCTAAAAAGTATCCCAGAAAGGCAGGAGTGCCTATAAGGCAACCTATAAAATAAAACTAAAATTTGTATTAAAACTCTTTTCTTTGTATTGAAAATAGTATATGATAGATATACGATATTTTGAATGGTGCATGTGATGGGTGAAAAAGGTAAATCTAATATTTATAAGTCAGATGATAATATTAATTCTATATATTCTATAAATAACCTCAGTATCTTGAATATACAAGAGGAAGAACGTCAGCGTATTGCCATGGAGTTACATGACACTTCTTTGCAGACCCTGGCTCATGTGATACACCAAGTAGATTTGGCCGGTATCTATATGGATCAAGATATAGTGAAATCTAAATTGGAATTAGCAGAGGTTAAGCAAAATATCAAAAAAGTAATTGAGGATATCAGAAATACCATCTTTGATCTTCGGCCTATGTCTTTTGATGATTTGGGTATTGAGGAAACCATACAGAGGTATATTCAATATGTAAATAAAGACCAAGCCTTTCAGATCCATACTGAGATCGGCAATATAGATACTACATATTATATTATTATGGCGAATATATACCGAATTATTCAGGAATGTATCTCTAATGCAATTAAACATTCTGATGGAGATGAAATTAATTTTGAATGTTATTCTGAAAATAAGGTATGCTATATCAAAATAGAGGACAATGGAAAGGGATTTGTAGACGGGCAACAGGATAGTCAAAAACATTTTGGTTTGTCAGTAGTTAAAGAGAGAGTTATGTTATTAGGAGGAGAAATTCATATATCTTCTGAAATAAATAAGGGAACAAAAATTTCTATTGTAATTCCACTTAAGTGATTCAGGGTACGACACGGAGGTATAGTTATGAGCATAAGGGTTATGTTGGCTGATGACCATATCTTGATGAGAGAAGGCATCAGACAATTACTGGAATGTGACAATTTAATTGAGATAGTTGGTGAAGTAAGCAATGGAGAGCAGTGTCTGGAAATGATTAATAAGGTAAAGCCCCAGGTACTGCTGTTGGATAT
>JAAWKU010000170.1 GCA_022797535.1 Lachnospiraceae bacterium
GGATTAAAAATCAGGTCATACCCTGTCTCCACTCGCCGGTAAAATGCCGGATCCTCTATGGGCGCATCTTCCACATGGGGATGCATGCCTGCGCTGGTGGCCTGGATCACCAGCCATCCCTCCCCCGGAATCTGCTCATAATCCCACAGCCCATAAGCTCTGGCAAAGGGGCGCCCCGCCATCCTGTTGACTTCCTCTGCCACTGCCGCCGCCTTGTCCGCAGTGCGGTTCAGAATATGTACTCCCGCTGCCCCACGGTCCAGCAGCATCACCGCCACCGCCCGGGCCACGCCTCCGGCGCCCAGGATCACCACTTCCCGTCCGGCTGCCTCCACTCCCTCCTGCCGCATGGCACGGTACAGGCCCGGCATGTCCGTGTTATATCCCCTGAAGCCCCCCGGACAGCGCACCAGCGTGTTCACCGCCCCGATCCGCTCTGCCAGCGGGTCGATCTCCGCCAGATAAGCGATCACCTCGCTCTTGTAGGGAACTGTCACATTCAGTCCCAGAAAATCCAGAGCCAGCGCCCCCTTCACTGCAGCCCCCAGATCCCCATGGGCCACGGGAAAGGGCAGATAGACCAGATTCTGTCCCAGCGCCTGTGCCATATGATTCTGTATCAAAGGAGATCTGGTGTGAGCCACCGGATTGCCAATGAGTCCGCAGGTCCTGGTATGTCCGTCAAGTATACGCATCCGCCTCTCACGCCTTTCTTTCTGCAAAAATATGGTTTCGGAATTTCATTCCCCGTAGCCAGCTTTTTTATGTTTATGATAAAAATGGAGCACAATCCACTCCAGCTTCCGCTTGAGCACAATCTGGATTTCCTCCTTTGGGTGCATGGGCCTGGTCAGATAACTGACAAGCCCCACCCGCCGGGCTCCCCATACATCCGTGAAAAGCTGATCCCCCACAAACAGGGTGTTGGATACCTCCGTACCCATCTGCTCCATGGCCTTCAGGTAGCCCTCTTTTCCGGGCTTTCCCGCCTTAAACAGATATCGGGAACCCACCTGCTTCGCAAAGTTTTTCACCCTGGGCTCCTTGTTGTTGGAGAGCAGCAGGGTGGTATACCCCATCCCCCGGAGTTCGGCAAACAAAGTCACGGCGCGTTGATCCGCCGGCGCGCCGTGGGGAACCAGGGTATTGTCTATGTCAAAGATAATGCCCCGAAAGCCTGCCTGGTACAGGCCCCGGTAGTCGATCTCGTAGGCGCTCTCCGCCTCATAATCGGGATAAAATCTTTCCAGCATGGTTTTTTCCTGTACTCCCGGCGCCTCGCTGATGGGAACCCGGGCCTTTCCGCAAAAAGGCAGGTACTCCTGAAAAGCCCTGCCTCCGCCGCTATTCCAATACCTTTTTCAACTCGTCCATGAAAGTGTTGACATCCTTGAACTCCCTGTACACAGAGGCAAAACGTACATAGGCCACCGCGTCCAGATCCTTGAGCTTGTTCATCACCAGTTCACCGATCACCTGGCTGGCAATCTCTTTCTCCTCCCGGTTGGAAATCTCATTCTCCACCTCATCCACCAGGCAGGTGATAGCCTGAGCGCTGACAGGACGCTTATGGCAGGCCCGCAGCACACCGCCCTCGATTTTGGCGCGGTCATAAGTCTCCCGGTTGTTATCCTTCTTAATAATAATGAGGGGAATCGTCTCCACCTTTTCATAGGTAGTGAACCTTTTTCCACACTCATCACACACTCTGCGCCTCCTGATGGAATTGTTGTCCTCCGCCGGGCGGGAGTCGATCACGCGGGTATTCTCATGGCTGCAAAAAGGACATTTCATCTCTCTGTTCTCCTTATTTAATTTCCGTAGCTGTTTCATATTTCCGCATCTGCATTATATTATAAGATACTTAGCATTTAATGTCAACAAGAATAATGTCCGGACCAATCTGCCGGATATCCTTGTAAGGAATCGTCACCTCAAAGTCCGGCTTGAAAATGCACAGCAGCTTGCTTCCGTCCGTAACCATGATCTTGCAGATACAGCCGCTGCACTCGTCGAACTCAAAGTCCGTCACCCTGCCCAGCCTGCGGCAATCCCGAATGTTGATCACTTCCTTCTCTCTAAAATCCGAAAAAAGCATGGTTTACACCTCTTAAGCCCTTTCATTATCTTATGCGCCAGCCCCCCTTTTGGTGACGGCGCGCGTCCTGTACAGCCCTGATTTTTTTTATGACCAGCGGCGATACTTTTCCTGATTTTACAGAATATCTGTAGCCGCCTTTGTAAATACTACCAGCATAAGCCTTTACGCAGGATAAAGCAGTCCTCTGCAAATTAAATTTCTACAGAAAGGCACGGTGTTGTATATGGCACAAGGAAAAGTGGAGATCTGCGGCGTAAACACGGCAAAGCTGCCCCTGCTGGGGGCGGCGGAGAAAGAAGCTCTCTTTGCGAGGATTGAGGACGGCGATCAGGAGGCCCGGGAAAAGTATATCGAGGGTAATCTGCGTCTGGTTCTCAGTGTCATCAAACGCTTTTCCTCCAGCAATGAGAACGTGGACGATCTGTTTCAGATCGGCTGCATCGGCCTGATCAAGGCCATTGACAATTTTGATTCCAGCCTGAACGTAAAATTTTCCACATATGCGGTTCCCATGATTATAGGCGAAATCAGGAGATACTTGCGGGACAACAACAGCATCCGTGTCTCCCGCTCTCTGAAGGACACGGCCTACAAGGCCATCTATGCCCGGGACACCCTGACCCGCCAGAATCTGAAAGAGCCCACCATCGAGGAAATCGCCGCCGAGGTAGGCATCTCCAAGGAGGACATTGTCTACGCCATGGACGCCATTCAGAACCCCATGAGCCTCTATGAGCCCATCTACACCGATGGCGGGGACACCCTGTATGTGATGGATCAGATCAGCGATAAAAAGAATAAGGAAGAGAACTGGGTGGAACACCTCTCTCTCAGTGAGGCCATGAAGCGTCTGGCCCCCCGGGAGCATGAAATCATTTCCCTGCGCTTTTTTTCGGGCAAGACCCAGATGGAGGTGGCGGAAATGATTGGCATCTCCCAGGCCCAGGTCTCCCGGCTGGAAAAAAATGCCTTAAAGACCATGCGCGCCTATCTGTCGGCCTGAGGCTGCCACCTTACCCCACGGCTGTCTATTACACTCCCATGTCCTCTGCTCCTTTGTCCGTCCTGGTATTCCCCGTCAGTTTCGGCGCTCCCGGCAGACCCGATATTCCCCGTCAGTCTCGGCGCTCCCCGTCAGACCCGGTATTCCCCGTCAATCTCGGCGCTCCCCGTCAGGCCCGGTATGCCCCCGTCAGACCCGGTATTCCCCCGTCAGTTTCGGCGCTCCCCCGTCAGACCCGGTATTCCCCGTCAGTTCCGGCGCTCCCGTCAGACCCGGTATTCCCCGTCAGTCTCGGCGCTCCCCATCAGACCCGGTATTCCCCGGCTCAGACATCTCCCCCCTGTCTGCCACGGCTGCCCTTTCCGTGCAGGTCTCCGGGGCATACATATCCATAGCAAGCCTCTCCTCAGGCATACCGGCCGCTAATTTTTCTTTTCAAGCCAGAGTTCATACCCTCTTCAACAGCCCTATGCCTTTCTGCTTTCCGTCTCCCGGTTTCCTTTCATTCTCCTCCAAAGGCAGCAGATACCGTGGCCCAGGCAATAACAGATAAATCCCAGAACAGTGCCCAGGATATTGGTCAGGATATCGTCGATCTGAAAGTATCCCCTGCCCGTCACAAGCTGCATGGTCTCAATGGCCAGGCTGGTCAGCGCGCCCGTCAGGAAATTGTTGAGGAAATGCCTCTGCCTGACGTTGGCCCAGGCCAGCACAAAGCCGTAAGGAATAAACAGCAGTACATTCTCCACCACAAAGGCGTTGTTGCGATCGTTAATGCCCCAGGTGGAAAAAAGCTCCAGGTCCATCATTCCCGTTCTGCTGCCGCTCTCCCTGGAAAAATAGGTAATCGCCAACAGTACCGCCACATACATCACCAGGCAGGTCATGGCGGGCAGGGATGCAAAGGCTTTACCCCGTTTTTTCCTGCCCCGGTTGATCCCACTTAAAATAAAAACGGCAAACAGCCCCGCTATAATCCCACAGGGAAGATAGCGCAGCGCCGCCCACATGTCACTTATTATATATTTTAACATATCGTTTCTTCCAATCCGTCATTTACCTCTGTCTGTAGATCGCAGTCCGGCCCGCGATACTACCCAGATACTCATATGAAGGTACACCCGCACAGCGCTGCTGCTCCCTCCATCCTATACTTCCAGGTGAAAACTTCAGTGCACTAATCCCAGTTCCGGCTGCTGCCCTGCCACTGCTCCCTGTCCTCAAAAAGCCTGTCATTCATCCAGGCCACGGCATCCGTCACCCCGTCCTCGTCAAAAGTAAACTCTGCCCGCTGCTTTTTCTCCTCCGGCGTGGTTACATAGTTGAAGGGCTCCGGCCAAACAGTAGCCAGCAGTCTCTTACCCTCCTCCCGGCTGACGCCTTCCAGACGGTAGCGCATACCCTGGTGACTCCCGGTAAATTCCGTTTTTTTCAAAAATTCCATGGACAGAATATCGTCTCTTTGTATCATAAAGCATTCAAAGCCTCTTTTTCTTCACCTGTGCTCTTTAGTATATACCAAAAGTACTGATTTGAAAAGGGAAAATCTACCGTCAAATATTATTGCTCATCTCTTTTTTCAACTGTTTCATGATCTTTTTCTCCAGGCGGGAGATGTAGGACTGGGAGATTCCCAACAGCGACGCCACCTCCTTCTGGGTCATCTCCTGGCCATCCGGATGTCCCAGGCCAAAGCGCAGGCGTATAATAGTCCGCTCCCGCTCCGTCAGCTTATTGATGGCCTTCAGAAGCAGACTGCGTTCCACCTCATTTTCCATATCCCGGTAGATAATGTCTTCGTCCGTGCCCAAGATATCCGACAGCAGCAGTTCGTTGCCGTCCCAGTCCACATTCAGCGGTTCGTCTATGGACACCTCCAGCCGGGTTTTGTTATTGCGGCGCAGGTACATCAATATCTCGTTCTCGATACATCTGGACGCATAGGTGGCCAACTTGATGTTTTTGTCCGGCTTAAACGTGTTAATGGACTTGATCAGTCCTATGGTGCCAATGGAGATCAGGTCTTCCACCCCCACGCCGGTGTTGTCAAATTTTTTGGCGATATAGACTACCAGACGCAGATTGTGTTCGATGAGAATGGACTTGGCCTCCTCCTCGGACTCTGTTCCCAGCGCGCTGATCACCTGAGTCTCCCGCTCCAGTTCCAGCGGGGGCGGCAGCACCTCCGCGCCGCCTATGTATTGGATGTCTCCCTGTCTATGTATTTTTTTTACCTTTTCCCGGCGAAACATCCACAAAGGGATGCCGGCGGGGATCGTTGCCATCAAAATCATTTTATCATTCCTTTCTTATTTAAAGTTCCGCATATTCCCTACCAACACACATGCCTGGTGATCCATGTCCGGTCGCTTCGCCGCCCGTACACGGATCAGTGCGTTGTCCGGGCATATGCTGTT
>JAAWKU010000019.1 GCA_022797535.1 Lachnospiraceae bacterium
GGTCAACGATGCCACCGCATCGCCTCCCTCCTCCGCCTTGCAGACTGAAAATTCATCCGGCGTCATTTTACTGAAAGTCAACGATACAGCACACTAGCCCATGGTGACTACCACGTTTAATTCCTTCTGGTCTTTGGGGCAGGGGATGATATTGCCTTCCACAGCCGCGCCGTCCACGGTCATGGAGACCACGCCCTTCTCCACGCCCTGGGGGTTCAATACCTGGATATGGTACACTGCCCCGCGGTATTCCCTGGTGAGCTTGAAATCCCCGAAGCCTTTAGGCACGCAGGGATTGATCTGCAGCCCGGCGTGGGTGGGATATACGCCCAAAATGTACTGGGAAATGTTGGTAAAAGTCCATGCGGCGGTACCCGTGAGCCAGCTGTTCTTGGCTTCGCCGTGGAATTTGGCGTCCCGTCCGGCCACCATCTGGGAATACACATAGGGCTCGGTGCGGTGGATTTCACTGATCTCCTCCACGTAGGCGGGGCAGGTCTTTTTATAGATTTCAAAGGCTCGGCTGCCCCGGCCGATCACGGTCTCGGCGATGGATACCCAGGGGTTATTGTGGCAGAAGATTCCTGCGTTCTCCTTATATCCGGGGGGATAGGAGGAGACTTCGCCCAGCTCCAGATGATATCTGGTGTAGGCGGGCTGCAGGATCATGATGCCGTAGTCGGTGTCCAGCCGTTCCTTCACGGAATCCAGGGCCCTTTCTGCCAGCCCTTCCTTCACCCCGACCCCAGCCAGAACGCAGAAGCCCTGGGGCTCGATGTAGATCTGGCCCTCCTCACACTCCCTGGAGCCTACCTTGTGACTGTAGGCGTCATAGGCCCGAACGAACCAGTCACCGTCCCATCCGCTCTCCAGGATGGTGTCGTACATACCGGCGGCCTGCTCTCTGGCGTAGGCGGCTTCCCGGGCATCTCCCATCAGTTCGCATAGCTGGGCGTATTCCTCCCCGTATTTTACAAACATGCCGGCAATAAATATGGATTCCGCCACCGGGCCTTCACTGGGGCCGAAAGTCTGGAAGGACTCACCCGGATGCTCGGAGAAGCAGTTCAGGTTCAGGCAGTCGTTCCAGTCTGCCCGCCCGATGAGGGGAAGCCCGTGGGGGCCCTTGTGGTTCACGATGAAATCAAAAGATCTCTTTAAGTGATTCATCAGGGGCGCGGCCTTGGACATATCATTGTCAAAGGGAACCATCTGCTCCAGAATGGAGGTGTCTCCGGTTTCCCGCACATAGGCGCTGGTACCCGCAATCAGCCACAGGGGATCATCGTTAAAACCGCTGCCAATATCGGAATTGCCCTTCTTGGTCAGGGGCTGGTACTGATGGTAAGCGCTGCCGTCCTCAAACTGGGTGGAGGCGATGTCGATGATACGCTCCCTGGCCCGGTCGGGAATCAGGTGTACGAAGCCCAGCAGATCCTGGCAGCTGTCGCGGAACCCCATACCCCTGCCGATGCCGGACTCGTAATAGGAGGCGGAGCGGGACATGTTGAAGGTGACCATACACTGATACTGATTCCAGGTGTTGACCATGCGGTTGACTTTTTCGTCCCCTGATTCCACATGATACTTGCCCAGCAGCCCTTTCCAGTAGTCTTTCAGGGCGGCGAAAGCGGCGTCCACATCCGCGTCGGCGGCATAGCGGGCCAGCATCTCCTGAGCCGGCTTCTTGTTGATAATGCCGGGCGCCTCCCACTTATCTTCCTGGGGATTCTCGATATAGCCCAGCACAAAAGTAAAGGTTTTGGATTCGCCGGGAGCCAGCTTCACGTCAAGCTGCTGGCAGGCAATGGGAGACCAGCCGCTGGCCAGGGTATTCCTGCACTGGCCCTGCTCCACCACTTCCGGATTGTCGGCGCCTCTGTAGGCTCCCAGGAAATCGTCGCGGATGGTGTCAAAGCCCGCAATGGGGGCGTTCACCCCGTACACCGCATAGTGGTTGCGCCGTTCCCGGTACTCGGTCTTGTGGTAAATGACGGAACCCACCACCTCCACTTCGCCGCAGCTTAAGAGCCGCTGGAAATTTTTCATATCATCATCGGCATTCCACAGGCACCATTCCACATAGGAGAAAACTTTCAGTTCCTTTTCCCGGTTGCCGGTGTTTTTCAGAGTCAGTCTGCTCACCTCGCAGTTGTCCTCCATGGGAACGAAGGTCAGCACCTCGGCCTGCACCTGGTCCTTACTGCCGGTGAAGCGGCTGTAGCCCATGCCGTGGCGGCACTCATAGCTGTCCAGCTCCGTCTTAGTGGGCTGCCAGCCGGGATTCCAGACCGTCCCGCCATCTTTTATGTAGAAATACTTGCCCCCCATGTCCATGGGCACATTGTTGTAGCGGTAACGGGTCAGGCGCAGCAGCTTGGCGTCCTTGTAAAAGGTGTATCCACCGCAGGTATTGGAGATTAAGCTGAAAAACTCATTGCAGCCCAGGTAGTTGATCCAGGGGAGGGGAGTCCTGGGGGTGGTGATGACATACTCCTGGTTGGCGTCATCAAAATAGCCGAATTTCATAGAGGGATTCTCCTTCTTTTATAAATTTGTAAAATGTTTTAGAAAACGATTAAGTCAAACATATTTACATTACTTAAATTATACTGAACCAATTATGAAATTGCAATAGAAATTCCGAAAAATCCAGGAAAAATAATTTTTTGTTGAAAGCGCTTACAAAATCAGAAACAGAAAAATGACTAAAAATGATTGCAAAACCCATTAAAATGAGATAGACTGAAAGCACACAAACGTTTAAGTGTTTTAGGATCTGATAAAATCGGGAGGATACAGACATGGTATCAATGAAGGATATTTCCATAGCCTGCGGGGTCTCGGTGGCCACGGTGAGCAAGGCGCTGAACGACCACGGGGACATCGGCAAGGAGACCAAGGAGCGGATCCGCAGGGTCGCCAAGGAGATGGGATATCTGCCCAATGCCATGGCCCGGGCCCTCAAGACCCACCGCACCTACAATATAGGCGTGCTCTTTGTGGACGAGGACCAGAGCGGTCTGACCCACGACTATTTCTCTCAGGTGCTGGACAGCTTCAAGCGCACGGTGGAGGCCAGAGGCTACGATATCACGTTCCTGAACAAGAGCGGCGCAGGCGGACTCAGCCGGATGTCTTATCTGGAGCACTGCCGTTACAGGGGGTTTGACGGAGTGGTCATCGCCTGTGTGGATTTCTATGATCCCCAGGTTCTGGAACTGGTGCGCAGCGATATTCCGGTGGTGACGGTGGACCACCTCTTTGACAACCATATTAATATCACTTCAGACAATGTGGGGGGCATGGAACTGCTGTTGCGCCATATCTTTGAGAAAGGGCATCGCCGGATCGCCTACATTCATGGGGCGGACTCCTCTGTGACCCAGGCCAGGCTCACATCCTTCTACCGCACGGCGGAACTGCTGGGCTTAAAGCTGCCCGGGGAGTATGTGCGGGAGTCTCCCTATCGCGATACCAGGACGGCGGCCCGGGTGACGGAGGAACTGCTGGATCTGAGAGTACCTCCCACCTGTATTCTGTATCCCGACGATTTTTCCTGTTTCGGAGGCATCACGGCCATCAAGGGCAGGGGGCTGCGCATCCCGGAGGACATCTCCATCGCCGGGTATGACGGTATCCGCATCGGCAGGCATATTGAGACGCCGCTTACGACTCTGCGTCAGGATACCACGTCCCTGGGAGTGCAGGCCGGAGAGAAGCTGATCTCTCTGATCGAGCGCCCCAAGACCACCCTGATCGAGCAGGTGGTCATCAAGGGAGAAGTTTATCCCGGCAAGACGGTGGGAGTCGTGGGGAACCGCTGAAAACGGCGGTTCCCTTTGCTCAATTTGTATAGTGTTTTCAGGACCTTCAGTCAAATTCCCAAAAAAAGAAGTAAAAAAAACAAAAAAGTGTTGCAATTACACAATTTGTATTGTATAATAAAAAACGTAAACGATTAAGGGGATTGAGAAACAAGTCCCCTGATCCAAAAAATCTTTACCATATCAAATTATAAAAGGGAGGATTCAAGATGAAGAAGAAAGTATTAAGTGTTTTACTGGCTGTTACCATGTTGGCAGGAACTTTGGTGGCATGTGGTTCGGAGCCCGCTGCAGGCGGCAGCAACGAAGGCGGTAATGTGAATGTGAGCGCAGGCGCCGAGGAAGGCAAGGTGCTGAACATTTACTGCTGGAACAATGAGTTCAGAGAGAGGGTGGTTAATCTTTATCCAGGCTATACCAAGACCGACGAGACCCACGGCACCATCGGCGATGTGTCTGTAGTGTGGCATGAGACCCCCAACGAGGGCAACGCCTATCAGAATAATCTGGACGAGACGCTGCTGAAGCAGGACAGCGCGGCTGCTGACGACAAGATTGATATGTTCCTGGTCGAGGCTGACTACGCATTGAAGTATGTTGACACCGGCTATACCATGGCCATCAAGGATCTGGGCATTACCGAAGGGGATATTGCCAATCAGTACAAGTATACCCAGGATGTGGTGACAGATTCCAACGGCGTTCTGAAGGGCCTTTCCTGGCAGGGTTGTCCTGGCGTTCTGTTCTACAACCGCGAAGCCGCCAAGGAAGTGTTTGGCAGTGATGATCCCGCTGTTGTTCAGGAGAACGTGAAAGATTGGGCCACCTTTAATGCTACTGCTCAGGCTGTTTCCGATAAGGGCTACAAGATCGTGTCCTCTGCTGTGGATACATACCGCACCTATTCCAATAATGTGACTAAGCCCTGGGTTATGGACGGTAAGATTACCATTGACGACAATATCATGAACTGGGTAAATGACTCCAAGGCTTTGGTAGACGCCGGCTATACCGGCACCCATGATCTGTGGAGTACCGACTGGAGCGCGGGATTCTTCCCGGAAGGCAAGGTGTTCTGCTACTTTGGACCTGCCTGGTTTGTAAACTTCTCCATGTCTGCTGATCAGGAAGGCAGCGTTGGTTACAATGGCGGCTGGGGCGCCACTGAAGGACCTCAGGGCTTCTTCTGGGGCGGTACATGGATCTGCGCGGCAACCGGCACCGACAACCCCAGCCTTGTAAAGGATATCATGCTGCAGATGACCACCAACCAGCAGATCATGACTGACATTGTTACCAAATATGACGATTTCGTAAACAACAAGCCCGCCATGGAAGCCATGGCAGCGGATACCAGCTACTCCAGCAAGATACTGGGGGGGCAGAATCCTCTAGCTATGTACTGCGCAGGCGTCGATGGGCTGGATCTGAGCAATCTGAGCAAGTATGATCAGGGCTGTAACGAGGAGTTCCAGAAGGCCATGAAGAATTACTTCGAGGGCAATGCCACTCTGGATGAGGCGCTTGATCTGTTCTACAAGGCGGTTGTGGAGAAATATCCGGAACTGACTTACTAATCAATAAGCTATAGCGGATGAAACCGTGCCTGCCTGCCTGGTCAGGCGGGTGCGGTTTTTCTGAATAAGACGGATACTTCATTTATTAGGAAAGCCGTCAGATACAGGGCTGGCAGCAGGGTTTCTTCTGCGGGGGAGCCCGTCAGGTGAAAAGGAGCGTTGCTGCAAGTCCTGTATGAATGTTGGCAGGCCTTTACAAGATTCGCGGGTGGAACGGCGGCAGACCCGCATGAAGAAGTATATAATAAAATGGAGAGGGAGGCATGACTATGAAGAGCGCGCGGCGGGGAAAGGTTGTAAGCTATAACAAATGGGGCTATATTTTTCTGATTCCCTTTGTAGTGGTGTATCTGGTGTTTTCTTTTATTCCCTTGGTGAGTACGGTATATAACAGCTTTTTTGAGAATTATCGTTCGGGGCTGACACAGATTGGCCCGACTTTCGTAGGGCTGGAAAATTTTAAGACTATTTTCTCAAGCGGCGAGGTGTGGATATACGCAAAAAATACATTGATTATGTGGATTCTTGGATTTATCCCGCAGATTATCCTTTCGCTTCTGTTAGGGGCTTGGTTCTCGGATCCCAGTCTGCGGCTGAAGTGTCAGGGATTTTTCAAGACAGTGATCTATCTGCCCAACCTGATCATGGCCTCCGCGTTTGCCATGTTGTTTTTTGCTCTGTTTTCCGACGGGGGCCCCATCAATTCCCTGTTGATACAGACAGGCATTCTGGACACACCCTTTAAGTTCCTGTCCAATATTTGGAGCACCCGGTTTTTGGTGGCTGGCATGAACTGCCTGATGTGGTTTGGAAATACCACGATTCTGCTGATGGCGGGCATGATGGGGATTGACACTTCCCTGTTTGAGGCGGCCAGGGTGGACGGCGCCACCTCCACCCAGGTATTTTACAAAATTACGCTGCCGCTGCTGCGCCCGATTCTGGTCTATGTGATGATCACTTCCCTGATAGGCGGCCTGCAGATGTTTGATGTTCCGCAGATCCTGACCAAGGGCTCCGGTGATCCCATGCGTTCCACCATGACGCTGATCATGTACCTGAACCGGCATTTGTTCAGCAAAAACTATGGCATGGGCGGGGCGCTGTCGGTGATCCTGTTTATTATAACGGGTATATTGAGTCTGGCGGTATATAAGTTTACCAATCGGAAAGATAACAACTAGGAGGTGAGACCATGAAAGAGAAATGTTCAAACGGTACGAAAAAGGGACTGAATATACATGCGAGGCGAGGGTTGGCTTACATAGTGCTGGCAGTGATCTCTGTACTCTGCCTGTTCTGGTTTTTCCTTCTCTTTATTAATACCACCAGATCCCACTCGGAATTGAACAGGGGATTTTCCATGGTGCCCAGCAAATATTTGTTCACCAATATCAAAAACCTGATCAAGATGGGGGAACGGCTGCCCATTCTGACGGGGCTGCTGAACAGCTTTATCGTGGCGGGACTGAGCGCGGCGTTCAGCACATATTTCTCGGTAATGACGGCCTATGCCATCCATGCCTATGAATTCAAGCTGAAAAAGTTCATGTTTACATTTATCCTGATGATCATGATGATCCCCACTCAGGTGACCGCCCTTGGCTTTTTACAGTTGGTATCCAAAATGCGGCTGGAGGATTCGTTTATTCCTCTGATCGTGCCCACCATCGCGGCGCCGGTTACCTTCTTCTATATGAAACAGTACATGGAGAGCTCCCTGCCTCTGTCTCTGATCGAGGCGGCCCGCATAGACGGCTCCGGGGAGTTCCGTACCTTCAACTCCATCGTGATGCCGCTGATGAAGCCAGCGATTGCCGTACAGGCCATCTTTACCTTTGTGTCCAGTTGGAACAATTATTTTACGCCCGCGCTGATCCTGCATGAGCCGAAGATGCGGACCGTCCCCATTCTCATCGCCCAGCTGCGAAGCATGGACTGGTCCAGCCTGGATACGGGCGTGGTCTACGCCATGATTGGTCTGTCTATCTTCCCGGTAATCATCGTTTACCTGATTCTGTCCAAGCATATTGTACAGGGTGTTGCCATGGGGAGTGTAAAAGGTTAATCATATAAAATAAGGGAAGTCTGAGACTGCCATCCCGTGGAGGGGTGGCAGTCCGGCGTTGCGGCATTTTTATAAATTTTTTATAAAGGCTTAATTCCCAATATATTTACGGCATGATGGAGGCATGCTATAATAAATGCAATTCATTTTCGGTTGATCAAACAGATAGCATCATAAGACTCATAAAAGTCAACCGCGTCGTGTTTTTAGGCAGATAGGATAAATCCATTATGAACAGACAGGAATTTGTGGACCGGCTGAAAGTGTCCCTGAGCGGGAAGGTTTCGCCGGGGCAGGTGGAAGAGAATGCCCGTTATTATGAGGATTATATCAATACCCGGATGCGGCTTGGGGAGACGGAGGAAAGCGTGTTGCAGGAACTGGGCGATCCCAGGCTGATCGCCAGATCCATCGTGGCGGCGGAGAGCGGGCGGACGGGAGAGAGCGAAAAGGATCAGGCTTATGGCGGCTGGGAAGAAGGAAACCGTCGGCGAAGCGGGCCCCGGCAGTTTTTCCGCCTGTCCGGTATGCCCTCCTGGGTCCTGCCCGTGGCGGTGGGAGGCATTCTGCTCTTTCTCCTGGTGGCATTGGGGTTGCTTTTCCGCCTCGTACTGCATATGCTGGCCTGGCTGTGGCCGCTTATAGCCATTGCCATGGTGGTGATTTTTTTTATAAAATTATTTCACGACTGGCTGCATTGAGGGATGTATATTTTAAGAAATCAAAGGACATACTACTCCTGTAACTAAAAACCAACAGGAGGAATGAATTATGTCCAACAACAATCAGAACAACAACCAGAACAGCAATTCCAGCAATTGCCAGAACAGCTACCAGGATAGCCAGAACAGCTACCAGGACAATCAGAACAAGAAGAACAACCAGAACAACAACCAGAATAAGCAGAACAACAGCCAGAAGAACAACAGCTTCTAGGGCCATCGCCGGATTTTTCCGGGAAATCAGGGGTGTCGCTTTTGCGGCATCCCTATTTACATATTGACGTAACATGTGGTAACATATATCTATATGCGTCTGGCCGGGACAGATGTGGCAAACGGAAAGCAGAAGAGGATACCCGGCGAAGCAAGGCGGCGGCATTCAGGTCAATGTCCCGGCGCGGGACAGGGAGGGGCGTAATATCCCGGACAGGAAGAGCAGATAGAAGTTTGGAGAGGAATATGAGACGTTTTGAGTTAATCGCTCCATGCCATTTCGGCATGGAGGCTGTGCTGAAAAAAGAGATCGTAGAACTGGGCTACGATGTGAGCGAGGTGGCCGACGGCCGGGTTACCTTTCTGGGGGATGAGGAGGCCCTGTGCCGCGCCAATGTATTTCTGCGCACGGCGGAAAGGGTACTGATCAAACTGGGCCGCTTTAGGGCGGAGACCTATGAGGAACTTTTTCAGGGTACAAGGGCGCTGCCCTGGGAGGAATATATTCCCAGGGATGGAAAATTCTGGGTCACCAAGGCGGCCAGCGTAAAAAGCAAGTTATTCAGCCCTTCCGATATTCAGCGGATCATGAAGAAGGCTATGGTGGAGCGGATGAAAGAACGTTATGGGCTGGAGCGTTTTCCGGAGGATGGAGAAACTTTTCCCGTGCGGGTGTTCCTGCTGAAAGACGAGGTCACGGTGGGGCTGGATACCACCGGCGAATCCTTACATAAAAGAGGATACCGCAAGCTGACGGCCAAGGCTCCCATCGCGGAGAACCTGGCGGCGGCCATGATCCTGCTGACTCCCTGGCATGGGGACAGGATTCTGGTGGACCCTTTCTGCGGCAGCGGAACCATTCCCATCGAGGCGGCCATGATGGCAGCCAATATGGCGCCGGGGATGAAGAGGAGTTTTACTGCTCAGCGCTGGCCTCATATCGTGGGAAAAGATATTTGGCAGGATACCCTGGAGGAGGCCAGGGAACTGGTAGATCCCCATGTGGAGACAGATATCCAGGGGTATGACGCGGATGACGCCATGGTGTCCATCGCCAGAGAGAATGCCAGGCTGGCGGGGGTGGAGAAACTGATTCATTTCCAGCGGCGTGAGGTGGCTCGGCTGAGCCATCCCAAGAAATACGGCTTCCTCATCACCAATCCTCCCTATGGAGAGCGGCTGGAGGACAAGGAGGCCCTGCCTGCCTTGTACCAGACCATCGGCGAGCGTTTTCGCAGCCTGGACGGGTGGAGTCTGTATCTCATCACTTCCTATGAACAGGCGGAGCGGGACATTGGACGCAGGGCGGACAAGAATCGGAAAATCTACAACGGCATGATGAAAACCTATTATTACCAGTTCCTGGGGCCCAAGCCCCCCAGACGGGGAGGCGGGCATGAAAAGTAAGCGTGGACCGGACTGGAGGGGATGGAGGACACTGACCCTGTGGATGGCGCTTTGCTGCGGCTGCATGGGAGTGATGCTCTGGTGGGCTGCGGGGAAAAGCATTGTCATTGCGGACACTGCCCCCGATGAACGACAGACGCAGGAGGAGGCGGACGAGACAGCGGAGCGCTACCGCCTCACAATGGAGGAGGAGGAGGGAAAGCCGGGACATTTTACCATTCCCATCGCTCCTGCCATCCGGGCGGAACAGATCAGTATGGAGAACCGCTATGCCCAGCGTCAGCTGTGGATCTATTTACAGGGAGTCCAGGCGTCGGATTACCGGGATTATGTGATTGCCGGGGATCTGGGATCGGTGGTGGGGGGATGGGCCCAGCAGCAGGGGGATACGACCATCCTGAAACTGCAGATGAACGTTATACAGGAATACACCAGTGTCATGGAGGATAATCATTTATATATGGAGTATAAGCCGCCGGAGGAATGTTTTGACCGCATCGTGGTTATAGACCCGCAGTATGGCGGAGAGGCTCTGGGGGCCCGGACCGGCGGTCCGGAGGCTGGGAATTCAAAGCCCGGTGCGGGGGCGGACAGTCAGGAGAGCGCGGATTGGATGGACTTATGTCTTGCGGAAAAGGAGATTAACCTGCAGATCGCCGGAGCTGTGAGACAGCTTCTGGAGGGGACGGACATCAAGGTGTATCTTACCCGGCAGGAAGATGTGGCTCTCTCCCCGGAGGACAGGGCGCTGCTGGCGCGGGAGGTCAATGCGGATCTGTATGTGGGGATCGGCGTAGGAGAGGACCCGGAGGACCCGGAGCGATTTGGCACGGAGGTCTGGTATAACGGGGATTATTTTATTCCGGGATTTGGCAATCTGCAGTTGGCAGATCTGCTGGAACGCCGGGTGACGGAGGCGGTGTCGGGCCGGGCCAACGGCCTGATGGAAACCCAGGATCCGGTATTGAAGCGGCTGACCATCCCCGGCGCGCTGGTGAAGGTGGGTTATCTGACCCATGAGAGGGAAGGGGAACTGCTGAGTCAGCAGGGCTATACGCAGAAAGTGGCCGAGGGAATTGTGGAGGCGCTGCGCCAGGCTTTTGAGGAGATGGAGCGCAGCAGGTAGCACACGGTAAGTGAGAGGCGGAGCTTAAATAATGAAGGAGGACGGTATGAAGATAGAGAGGGTTGTTTTTGCCACCGGCAATGTGGGAAAGATCAGGGAGATTCATGCGATCCTGTCAGACTTGGGGGTGGAGGTGACTTCCATGAAAGAAGCCGGGGTCTCAGCGGATATAGAGGAGGACGGCAGCACCTATGAGGAAAATGCGCTGATTAAGTCCAGGGCCGTGGCCGCCTGTCTGAAACAGGCAGGTAAGCTGGAGGGGACCGTGGTCATGGCGGACGATTCCGGACTGGAGATTGACTATCTGAATAAGGAGCCGGGGGTGTATTCCGCCCGTTATATGGGAGAGGACACTTCCTATCGGATCAAAAACGCCAATTTGATCGGCCGTTTGGAAGGTGTGGAAGACGCGCGGCGCACGGCCCGGTTCGTCTGCGTCATAGCGGCAGTGCTGCCGGATGGGCAGGAACTGACCAGCCGGGGCGTCATCGAGGGCCGTATCGGCTATGAGGAGAAGGGCAGCAACGGCTTTGGCTATGACCCCATCTTTTATGTGCCGGAATTTGGCCGTACCACGGCTGAACTGACGGAGGAAGAGAAAAACCGTGTCAGCCACCGGGGCAGTGCGCTGCAGCAGATGAAACAGCAGCTACAGGACGTGATGGCGTGAAGCCTTAGAGCCAAACAGTCATAGTCAGATCACAGCCTGTCAAAGGCTGGAGAGCGTTTACAGCAGATCAAATAGCAGACATGGCGGGGGGAATTCCATGGGACAGCCAAAGAAAATATTGATTGTCAGTGACACGCATCGGAAAAACAAAAATTATTTTGCCCTTCTGGAACAGCTTGGGCCCCTGGATATGGTGATTCACTGCGGTGATGTGGAGGGAAGCGAGTACGCCATCAGTCAGGCGGCCGTCAGTCAGGCGGAGGACTGCCTGGTACAGATTGTGCCCGGCAACAATGATTTCTTTTCCACACTGCCCAGGGAATTGGAATTCGAGATCGGCAGTTACCATGTGTGGGTGACCCACGGACATACCTATTGCGTGTCCATGGGGCCTGAGAGAATCAAGCAGGAGGCCAGGGAGAGGGGGGCGGATGTTGTCCTGTTCGGCCATACCCACAGGCCTTTTCTGGAAGAGGAGGAGGATCTGGTAACCCTGAATCCGGGAAGCCTTTCCTATCCCAGGCAGGAAGGCCACAGGCCCTCCTATGCCCTCATGGAACTGGATGAGGCGGGGAAGGCCAGCTTTCGGATCGCATATCTGTAAGGAAATATTACAGTGCAGCCTGCACTGCGCGGGGAAAAGGAAAGCAGGATAGAAGTATGTTTGAAAACTGGAGGAGAAAGAAGGACTCTGCAGTCTGTAAAGAGGAAAAAATTCCTGATGTTAATAGGATCACCTGTTGGGAAAAGACGGCAGGTGATTTTTACGCGCCCGGCGCTCTGCTCCAGGTTAAGAACGGGAAGGGGCTGTTGTATGACTGCTATTCGGAAGAACCGTCCCCGGCCACATATTGTACTCTGATGTTTGGGGATTTTCCTTTGTTCCAACTTCAGGGAGATGAATATTTTTGTCCCACCTGCGAGAAAATTATCCGAAGCAGCTATGGGCTGGAGCAGACTGAAGAATTCCGGGAAGAGCGCATGAATGGGGAAAATATGCCGTTTTTGGAGGCCCTGGAAGGACTGCGGCCGCTGCTTGGGCTTTTGGAGGATAACTGTTATGTGGTACTGGACACCCAGCTTTTTCCCACCGACGGGAATGGGCATGTGTTCTGGAATGTGCCTGAAAGCCGGGAGGGTGTGCCGGGATCCTGCCTGTTCTACCGGGGGGACGGGCAGTGGGGGGACAACAGACCTCATTTTACGGTGGCGACTCAGTCCATAGGAAAACTTTGCCAAAGCAGGGTGGAATATTACCGCAGGCACCCCGGCTGCCGGGCGGTGGCGTACTATATGGACGGCTACATGACGGCGCTGCTGGATGGACATCACAAGGCGATGGCGGCGGCATTGGATCACAGGTGCCTGAATGCGCTGGTGATTATGCCCTGCCACAGCGTCACACGGCAGGAGGGAAATGACTCTGGCGGAATATGCCGGAGGGAGTACCTGATGACAGGGGATATGTGGTTTTCCTGTGAAAAGTATGGGGTGAGGTCCGGGCGAAACATGGAGTGGAAGAAGTTGCCCCCGGAGAAAATGCGGGCTATCCAAACTCGGTTTTCCAGGCAGGAGCCGCCTTTCCCCTATGACAATGACAAACTGGCCGCCGCCTATCCCGGGGCGTCGGAAGCCTCGGACATAGACCTTTATACTGATGAATACGGGGAAATAACCCAGGAACTGCTGAATCAGATTCTGACCCAAGAGCATATGTGCACCATATGCCAGATCCAAGCCCTGCTGAGAGCGCTGGCTGGATTGCGGCATAAAAGGCTGTTTGAGATGGCGGATTTTTTTCTGAGGAAATGTACTTACTTGAGTCTCCTTGCCTTTCATGACAGGGAGACATTTGCCATAATTGCGGAGCAGTTGATGAAGCTGCCCCGCACCGAGGAATTGGTACTATATATGGTAAATCTTATGGTGGAATATGAGGACGAGTATCCTTCGGTGGGGGAGCGCATCAAGGAGTGGCTGTAGGCCTTGCGCCTTTTTTGATTTCCAGCAGGAGCAGCACAAGGCTTATCCCTGTTAAAATATGACCGATACCGGCGACGCCGGAGATGGAAGCGTCCAGCCCCCGGCTCAGTTCCGTGCACCGTACCTGGGTCAGGCCCCGTGCCAGAAATCCCAGGGCGGTAATGTTGAGCCCGGCCTGGTAGGCAAGGAGGATCTTTTTTACCTTTTTCCCGGAGAAAGAAAAGGATTTCTCCAGGGCCATCAGCACCAGAAAAAAGAACATTCCCAGCAGAAAATAGTGGGTATGTATCACGGACAGATTTGTCTGACCGGAAAAATGGGAGAATTTTGTGTATTCTCGATAGAATACCCCAAATGCCATGGCGGTGATGGCGTAGAACAGGGCAAGATTTGCGTAACGTTTTTCCATAGTGGTTTACCTCCGTCTTTTTGTGGTGTGTGTTTTTATGATATGTGTTTTTATGGTATGTGTTCGTCAATATGTTTTTTCATATGAAGACCGACTTTATTTTCTTCACACGCCCGGTCAATCCGATTAGAGTCAATCCGAAATAGAGTCAATCTGATTAGATCTGTTGTGACAGCCTGTCTGAAAGTTCCCAACTCTCCTTTTGCGTCACCTGAAGGATACCATAATTTTCATATGGGCGCAATAGTTAAAATAGATGGTCTTTCTATGCCGATTTCTGGAAAACAGGCTTATTCTCTTTAAAGAATACGGGTAACTGCCGATAAAGAGAATAGTGGAATGATTCGATAAACGAAAAGGAGGGCCGGGAAAATGATGGCATTAGACATGAGGCAGCTGCTGGACTCCATGGAGAATACTATAAAGCTGCAGGGACGGGCCCGGGCGGAGAGAAGGGCAAGGGAAGCTGAGCAGGAGCAGAAAGAGTTTAAGGAAAAGCTGCTGCGTATTGCCGCCAGCCAGAATGATGCCAGTCTCACGGAACTGGAGGGTATGGCAAGGAAGATCAAGGGGGCAGAGGCGGCTGCCCAGCGGGACCAGCTGATAGGCTTGCTGGGTGGATTTTAAGAGGCCCGGAAAGAGCGTTTCAGGTTTTGTGTGAATTCAAAAAACTGATATAAGACAGATGAGTCGTATCAAAGGGGCAGAGCCGGTTTTTCGGGTTCTGCCCTTGTCTGTATGCGTCCAACAAAAAAAGATTGTTGGGAAAGCAAGTTCTCCACAACCTTTTCCGCCACTGGACCCGCCCGGTCCGTAGTTATAACAGATCGGGGTGACAGGATTCGAACACCTTTTCACGTTTTTTTAAAGCATTGCTCTGCGGATTTTATCGCCTGAAAGTCCAGTCTGTGAACCGATTCTCTGATTTTACCCTTAGAAGAAGTGTCGCCGTGGCGTCGCCGCAAAAAAGCCAGGACGCCACCGAATGTTTCTGCTAAACCTGTTGTAAAACCTGGGATGCAATTTCATTTCTGTCCTCTTCTGATAGTTCAGGAAAATACTCGGCAATTTCTTCCACCGTAATTTTCCCTTTTTGAATCATAAGAATTGCATTATTTCTGGTTACTTCTCTGGTCACCTTTCTGGTCACTTTTTTTGTCGTTTCCTGCCTAATATCGTTTGCAACAGCCTTGTAAATCTGTTCATCGTCAAACAATGTCATCATTCTGATTTCAGCCTTTCTCTTCCACAATGTGTGTCACCCATTGAAAAAGTTCATCGGCAAATTCCAGGGCTTCTTTTACATGTCTTTCCTCCAGAAATAACTCATTGGGATATCTCACTGCCACACAATATGGTGTCAATGTATCAGCATAATCATAGAATCTCTCATCAATTGATACCTTGTTTTTGATTTGATTAAGCAGAAAAGACAGGTCATGAAGTTTGGGCATTCCTCCCTCTTCTCCAAAATACATAATCAATGCTTTTATCGCCTTTTCAGCCGCCTGTTGACAATGGTAACAGATAATCTCCAGTGGCTTCGGATAATAAGTTGCATCAAGATGTTTCGCCACCCCTAAATCAACAGCCGCCATATCATACCACTCTTTGACTTCCTGCGTCATACAAAAGCACTCCTTTCCTGTACACTTCATTTTCTATAGAAGGAATTTCTTTTCTGGCTTCAAAACGGCTTACGGTTCCCACCACAATATCCACCGGGCGCTGCTTTACTCTGCGAATTGATTTGTATGCTTTTGTAGTTTCTGCAGGAATGTCCGATACAGCATCATGCACTATGATATAGAAATCTAAATCGCTTTCTTCTGTATAAGTCCTGTTTGCATAAGAACCGAATAAATATATCTGCACAGGCAGAAGCTGCTCTATAAAATGGTTCGTCAATTCCTGAATTTCACTTATCGGCATAGCCATCAACTCCTTCTCTTTAAAGCTATCCTTTTATCGCATCCCTCTTTGTATGGGAGATATCTTAATTATACAGAAAGCATCTCCCGTTTACAACAAATTTTCCATGAAATTTTTGTAAGGAAATTTTTGTAAGCCTGCACCTGCTGTAGGAAGAATACAGCAAAAAGAGGGAATATCCGAAGATACCCCCTCCATAAGCATATCTATTAATTGTCTATTTTCGCCCTTTTCAGCATGACCGATACAATATCTACAGTATTTTTTCGTCTTTGCGGATTTTCCTGCAAGGGCATACTCGTTTACCATATCCTGTATTGATTCCGTGGTAATCTCTGACAGATAACGCTTCCCCAGATACCTGCATATGCCGTTCTCTGTATAAAAGACTTATCTGTAATGCTGGCTGGTAAATATCCCCTTTCCACCCTCCAGACTTTCCAGGGACTTCTCCAGGGCATAGGTTCTCGCGCCGTCCGCTGAGGCTTTGATACTGGTCTTTAACAGAATTTCCTTTTCTACTAATTTTTTCATTTTGTCTCCTTTCGTATTTGCGCACTAAAAAAGAACCATGCGTGCTTCCAACAGCCTGACATGGTTCTTTCATTAACAATGATTTTGTACTTTATGATTCTTTTTTTGTTGTTCCAACCGTCAGTCTGGGAGTGGCGTTCCAGTGGAGCGCAGGTGGAGCAGGAACAGAACAATGGATATCATACGTCGCCAGACAGCTTTCAGTTCATAAAAAGGGGGCGCAGCGTCGCCGCACAGATGCCTTTTCATGTATCTACATTGTATGTATTCGACAAAAAGACAGATTAGAATGTACAGAATAAACAAAAAATGAGCCAATAACACTGGCTCATGAACCGATTTAAACAGCATTTAAACAATCGGGGTGACAGGATTCGAACCTGCGGCCTCCTGGTCCCAAACCAGGCGCTCTAGCCAAGCTGAGCCACACCCCGATGAACAAAATCATTATATAATGGTTCTGGAGGCGTGTCAATTAATATTTTGTTGTTTTTTTTGAAAAATTAGACAAAAACTGTTGACAAACCTTTTTTTCTACGATACAATATCATTCGTCAGTGCGGTTGAAACGCCGGATTGTGTGTCCGTAGCTCAGCTGGATAGAGCAACGGCCTTCTAAGCCGTGGGTCGGGGGTTCGAATCCCTTCGGGCACAGTGGTCAATCTGCCTGTGGGATTGGTTTACCGGAACGCTTCATTAAAGGCGTTGCAGGAGACCTGGTACAGACAGTTTGCGCAAGCTGGGAAACTCATTTTCAGCAGAATACATTTCAAATATGGTGGGTATAGCGCAGTTGGTTAGCGCGCCAGATTGTGGCTCTGGAGGCCAAGGGTTCGAATCCCTTTATCCACCCTCTTCACCGAAGCTGTCAGAGTGAAACGCTTGTATAGGGCTATCGCCAAGCGGTAAGGCACAGCACTTTGACTGCTGCAGTCGCTGGTTCGAATCCAGCTAGCCCTGTTTTGTGGGATACTAGCTCAGTCGGTAGAGCACCTGACTTTTAATCAGGTTGTCGGGGGTTCGAATCCCCCGTGTCTCATTCATGTTGGAAAGCTGGAAAGGTTCTGGATTCCAGCTTTTTTTATTGCTTTTGACGGGAGTGAAGCACAGCAGAACACAATTTTCAAGGTTACACAGGTAATGGAGGACGAAAGAGATGGCACAGGCAACAGGCGAAAGAAAAGAAAATAAGATGGGTGTGATGTCCATAGATAAACTTCTGATCACCATGTCCCTGCCCATGATGATCTCCATGCTGGTGCAGGCTTTGTACAATATTGTGGACAGCATCTTTGTGTCCCGGATCAATGAGCATGCGTTGCGGGCGGTGTCTCTGGCTTTTCCCATCCAGTCCCTGATGATTGCGGTGGCGGTGGGGACGGCTGTGGGAATCAATGCCTTCCTGTCCAAGACCTTGGGACAGAAGCTGTATGACAAGGCTAACACCATTGCAGCCAACGGCGTCTTTCTTGAGGCGGCCAGCGCTCTGGTGTTTGCTCTGGTGGGAATCTTTGTTAGCAGGCCCTTCTTCGTAAGTCAGACGGATATCCGACAGGTGCAGGAATACGGTGTCACCTATCTGACCATCTGCTGCTGCGCAGGTTTTGGCATCTTTCTGCAGATTTGCTTTGAACGCATTTTGCAGTCCACAGGCAAAACCTTTTACACCATGATTACTCAGGGGGTGGGAGCGGTGGTGAACCTGATCCTGGATCCCATTCTGATCTTCGGATATTTTGGCCTGCCGGAGATGGGGGTGGCCGGGGCGGCCGCTGCTACCGTTACCGGGCAGATTGTGGCAGCAGTGTTGGCCATATTCTTCAACTGGAAGTGTAACAGGGAGATTCGTCTGTCCCTCCGGGGCTTTAGGCCGGACTGGCAGTTGATTGGGCAGATCTATAAAGTGGGGGCGCCCTCCATTGTAGTACAGGCCATCGGCTCGGTTATGACCTATGGCATGAACCTGATTCTGGCAGCGTTTGGCGCGGCCCAGACGGTGTTTGGCGTGTACTTTAAACTGCAAAGTTTTATCTTTATGCCCATCTTCGGTCTGAATAATGGCATGGTTCCCATCATTGCCTACAACTATGGCGCCGGCCATCGGGAACGGGTAATCCGAACTATGAAGAGCAGCATTCTGTTCGCCGTCTGTATTATGCTGGCGGGGCTGCTGGCTATGGAATTGTTTCCGGCCCAGCTATTGGGATTCTTCAATGCCACCCAGGAACTGCTGGATATTGGGGTGCCTGCCCTTCGGACGATCTGCCTGAGCTTCTGCTTCGCGGGTTACTGTATTGTGGTGGGCAGTGTGTTTCAGGCTCTGGGCAACGGCGTGTACAGTATGGTGGTATCCATCGCCCGGCAGCTTTGCGTACTGTTGCCGGTGGCGTATCTTTTGTCCTTGAGCGGCAATGTGAACCTGATCTGGTGGGCATTCCCCATAGCGGAATTTATGAGTCTGGGTATGAGCACTTATTTCCTGATAAAAATCAACCGGGACATCATACGGCATATCGGGGAAACGCCGGGGCAGTCAGCCTGAAGCGGCGGTTTTGCTTAAACGGTCTTATGAAAAGATGGAAATTGCTTGACAAAAGCCTCATGGGCCGATATAATCATAGCTGTGTCCGATGTAGCCATGCGCGGGCACATAGACCTGCGGATATGGCGGAATTGGCAGACGCGCCAGATTTAGGTTCTGGTGTCCCCGACGTGCAGGTTCAAGTCCTGTTATCCGCACTGGTTAATGATAATCCAAACCCGGTTCCAATCGGGGACAGCTTCGGATTTTTGTATATCTTGAGTGCTAAAGAAAAGAGGAGGTATCATGAGTGATATCTCCTTTTTCTTTGTGTTGCCGTTCTCCCCAAAAAGCTGACAGCCCATTCCTGCGGCGTGTTCCGGCGTTGGCGTGCTCGCTGGCTTTCTGGTTACGGCGCCCAGAGGACAGGCCAAAGAGGGTTGGAAATAGGACTAACAATAAACAATTATAGGGAAAACGAAAATGAGAACAGAAAAACAAATTTATGATACTATTTTGAATTATGCAAAAATGGATGAACGCATACGAATGGTTACGTTGGAGGGCTCTAGAACAAATATAATTATTCCGCCAGATGATTTTCAGGATTATGATATTACATTTTTTTGTTACAGATATGCAGAGTTTCATAAATGGCGACAACTGGTTGGATGTGTTTGGCGAGAGATTAATTCTTCAAAAACCTGAAGATATGGAATTATTTCCGGCGGAAGAAAAAGGATTCTCTTATTTAATGCTATTTACTGATGATGTCAAAATAGATTTGACCTTGCTTCCGCTGGATATGATAGACGAGTATTTTACATGGGACAAACTTGTAAAATTGCTGCTGGATAAAGATAAACGCATTGAACAACCGTCGGTGCCGACGGACATAGACTATCATTTGCAGCAGCCCACAAAAAGAATGTTTGATGATTGCTGTAATGAATTCTGGAATACTACGCCATATGTAGTAAAAGGCTTATGCCGCAAAGAAATACTTTTCGCCATTGACCATTTGAATGATATAGTTCGAAAGAATTGCTTCGCATGATTTCCTGGCGGGTTGGTATTGAAAAGGGGTTTGATTTCAGCTTGGGAAAAAACTATAAATTTATGAGACGATATATTCCGAAAGAATTGTGGAAACGACTCTTGTCTACTTATAATATGGATTCCTATGCCCATATGTGGGAGGCCTTAGAACAATGTATGGCGTTATTCCGGGAAGTTTCGGCAGAGGTAGCACGCCAGTTGGATTATCCATATCCACTATATGATGATAAAATTAGTGATTACGTGATTCGGCAAAAGGCAAAATACGGCGTAAAAGACGATGAGGACGCAGAAACTACATAATATTAGTGAAAAAGGAGATTGACAAAGAATCATCATACCATATTTTTAATATGCTGTTTATATGTGATGGGATAAAAAATACAGATAATATGTTAAACGTACTATATGTTGTTCTTTCCATATTTTGGGGGATATGCTATAATGAATCCCATAAAGCGATGTAAGAATCAGTGATCCCATGGGGAGGGGGGAAGTGTGCTTATGAATGAGGAACAAAAGGCGATTGCGGCAGAAATAACCGATCTCAGGAATTCAGGCATGATGGATGATGCGATCCGTATGTGTCAACAGGCGGCAGATCTATTTCCCCATAACAGTTTCTTCCCAAAATTGTTGGGAGATATGTACAGGCAGGGAGAGCGGTATGAGGAGGCGGCGGATGAGTATCTCAAAATGCTGCGGCTGATACAGCCCAGTCAGATGCAGATCTTTGTAAAAGCCTACCGCAAATTGGAACAAGTTACCTCGGAATTTTTTATGCGCGGGTTCAGTGAGAGGATCAGAGTGGTTCTGGAGACAGAGGAATTGCCGGAAGAAATGCGGAAAAAGCTGAACGTTATGCTGGGATCCGACTTTGTTAGGGATAATGATTTCCTTACTATCGCAAAACTGGCAAACGATGACAGCAATCTTAATGTGGTTAAAAAAGAGATAGAGAACTGGGAGTCTATATCGGATATCTCCAGAATAGAAGCGCTGGCTGCAGATAAGATTCATCAGACCCAGGAATCCAACAGCAGAAGCATTGATACATTTTTGATTCAAAGACTGGAAAAACTGGGCAGATATGATCTGGCTCTGTCCCTGATTGAAAAGACCAAGAAGCCATATAGTGAGAAGCTGATTATTGCGGCGATCCTGCGGATGTGCCGGAAAAAAGCGGATTACGCCTTTGCGGAAAGGGTATTGCAGATAGATGAAAAGTTTATAGAATCCTCGGATTTCAATATCCAATACGAGCTGGTGTATTATTTCCAGACGGCAAATCGGGGTGAGGAACTGGAAAAAACGTTAAGACGTATGCGGGGCAAAAGCGCCACAAGCAGTATTCCCATAGCCAGAACCCTGTATAACTTCTATCTGAGCCTGAACAAGTTTGAAGAAGCCCGGAGCATATATGAACACATTCGGGATCTGGAGCAGAATCAGAAGTATGAATATGGGCAGCACAAAAAGCATGGAATCAAGTCCCGCAGCGAAGTGCAGCTGGAATCCGAACAGTTTGTATGGCAGAGGATGAAGGATCTGGTCTCGGACCAGGAGCATAATCGCCAGATGATCGCCCTGCGGGATCTTCTGAAAGGCTTTTCCCACGAACTGGGGCAGCCCATTACCAATATTCGGTATGCGATTCAACTGCATCAGAGGAAAATAAAAAGAGGGAAAGACGCGCCGGAAGATCTGGAGACATTGTTATCGGATATTTTGGTTCAGACGGACCGGCTGGGGGTGTTGCTGGCCAGATTCAGTCCTGTGGTGTCCCCTAAAAATGAAGCGGGCACCTTCAGCGTCCGGGATTGCGTCAGCCGGGTGTTTGGGGATCTGGAGACGAGGCTGCACGGACAGAATATAAGCTATCGGATTGAAGGCTCTTCGGAAGTCAGCCTGCAGGGAGATCAGGTACAGTTTTCTCAGGTGTTTTACAATCTGGTTCTGAATTCCATGCAGGCCATTGAAAAAGACGGACACATAGACATAGGGATCTCCACTCCTGTGCATAATATGGTTACGATCGAGTTCGCTGACAATGGTCCCGGCATTCCGGAAGAAAATTATCAGAAGATCTTCGAGCCCTTTTTCTCTACCAAGGATCCCACTTCCGGAAATGGAGGGGAAGGACTTGGCTTATATATTGTCTGGAATATCTTGAAGATGTTTAACGGCACCATTCAGATTGACAAAAACTTTCACAGGGGAACCAGGTTTTTAATTCAGATACAGCAGACCAAAGGAGGAGCGCAGGTATGAGTTATGTATTGATTATTGAAGATGAAGCGGCGACGGCGGCCCCCGTTAAAGCGGCGCTGGAAATGGATGGGATTTCGGCGGATATAGCATGTGACGGGAAGGAGGGCCTCAGCCTGTTCCGGGAAAAGGCCTATGACCTGATCCTCCTTGACTTAAAACTTCCAGGGCTGACCGGTGAAGAGGTTTTGAGCGCGATCCGCAAAGAGGATCCTTTTATCACTGTAATTGTATACACAAATTACAGCAATTTTGCGGATATAAAGAAACTTACGAATATAGGGATAGACGGGTATATCAATAAGGGGCCGGGAGCCGACCTGGATGAACTGGTGACGGCTATTGAAGATAAACTGGCTCCCATAGACGAAAACTCCATGGATGCGCTGTTTAAGGAACTTCCCCAGAAGACTTCTTAAGGATCTGGTATTTCATCCAATTTCCAGCCGGATGGAGTACTGGGAAGATATGTATATGCTTCTGGGGCGTTTTTGAAAAATGAATCAATCCCGCCTTCTGCACGCCCCGGAAATGTTTAAGGAGAGACTCAGAATGCCAAAGCAATATCTGTTAGATACAAACGCTTTTTTTAATCTGCTGAAAGAGAGCAGGGAAGTGAAAAAGGGGAATTCCGCTTTTTCCACCCAGATCGGTACACTCACAAACGGAAACATTTTCATATCGAATATCACCCGAATAGAAATTATCTCGGTGCTGGGCAAATATGCCAGGGGGCGAAGCGGCGGCTTTCATAAATGCAATCGTTCCATCTCTGAGACCGGCCAGCCTTGCCCCAACAGATGGTATGCCCCGCCAGAGGCGAAGTGGAACAGAAGGAAAGTGAATATGTGGCTGCAGCTGATAAAAGAGACCATGGAGGGAACGTCCAGCCTGGTATCGGTATGCATTCTGCCCTTTAACGAAGGGACCATTCACTACGCCGAACAGATTATTCCCCATGCTTTAGTACATAATTTCGCATCCATGGACGCGATGATTGCGGCCACGGCCCGGGAGGTCATAGACAAGGGTGAGGACATGACGGTGGTGACATCCGACAAAGGACTGAAAGCCTGTCTGGACAAAGCCGCTATTCCCTATTGGGATGCCTTTCAAATCTAAGGGGCTGTTCTGCCATATAAATCCCGGGGGTAGCATACATAAAAGAATGGCCAGAGCGCATACTATCCATGAGGTGATGAGATGGATAAAAAGGAGCAGGAGCGTCAAAAACGGCAGGAAAATCATGACAAATTCAACAGTGTAACCCAGAAAGTGACGCCGGAGAATCAGAATCAGACCCACAATGCCCGTAAAGAAGGGATTCAGCCGGTAAACCAGAAGCGGTAGCGGGTCTCAGCACGGCGGAGGCTGCCTATGTGCGTAGCACTCAATGTGTATAGCACTCAGCGTGCGTAGCATTCAGTGTGCATAGCACTCCGTGTGCAGGGCACTCAGCGTGCGTAGCATTCAGTGTGTAGGGCACTCAGCGTGCGTAGCATTCAGTGTGCAGGGCACTTAGTGAGTATAGCATTCAGTGTGCATAGCACCCAGCGTGCATAGCATTCAGTGTGCATAGCATTCAGTGTGCATAGCATTCAGTGTGCGTAGCACTCAATGTGCATAGCGCTTAGAGTGCTACGCACATCAGATTCGGAGCCTCCTGCGGTACTGGCTGGGCGGTTCCCCGTAGCGCTGACGAAAGCGCCGGGAGAAGTAAAAGGGGTCGCAAAATCCCAGATCCCCGCTGATCTCGCCGATGGGCTGGCTGCCCACAGCCAGGCGCTTGCACGCAGCCTGAAAGACCATATCCTCTACATACTGGTGAATGGTTCTGCCGGTCTCCTGATGGAAGCGCCGGGACAGGGTGGTCTCAGAGGTAAACAGGGACGCCGCGATCTGGCCGATAGTAATCCCCGCGGACAGATGGGCATGGATGTAGTGCATGGTGTCTTCCACAAGAGGCGTATAGGAGGCCACGGATTTATGCAGGACGCCGTACTGCCCCAGCAGACGGAAGGTCAGGGCGCGAATCTCCTGTTCCAGCAGAAACACATCTTCCCAGCTGTTTCCCCGGTATTGCCGGAGCATGTCATCCAAAAGTTCTTTTTCAAGAGGGCACTTTGCCACAAAGCCCAGACTTTGGGCCAGGTCATAGCCGTCAGGCTTTACCAGCCGCAGATGAAAATACAGCTTTTCCAGATAGTCAGCGCAGCTGTAGCTGAAAGTAAAACCGGCAGGGATGAAGTAGGCATACCCGGGCTGGAGCAGCAGCATCTTCCCCCCCGCGTGGATCTGTCCTTCCCCGTCAGAGACCAGGTACAGGCGGGAATAAGGCGAACAGACCGCCTCGCTGTGCCAGCTGTCATGGAGCAGATACACAAATCCACTGTCGTCAATCTCCATATTCCAATGGTTTATATTCGCGACTAATTCCTTGTTAAACTCATATCTCATGTTGAAATCTCCATATTGTTGATGTAAAAGCGCATGGACTGTCGGAGCCTGTGTCCCTATACTGTAAGCATAGATTTATTTCGGAAATATGTCAAGGTATTCCAACATGGAGGAGAAGATCATGTACAAAGCGACATTTGCATCACTGACACAATTCCAGTGCCCTGAGTGGTTCAGGGACGTAAAGTTCGGGATCTGGAGCCACTGGGGTCCCCAATCCGTACCCATGTGCGGGGATTGGTACGCAAGAAATATGTACATACAGGGGACGGAACAGTATGAGTACCATCTGAGGACTTACGGCCATCCGTCCAAGTTCGGCTATAAGGACATCTGCGGGCTGTGGAAGGCGGAACATTTTGACCCGGAGGGCCTGATGGAGAAATATTACAGGGCGGGCGCCCGGTTTTTTGTGGCCCAGGCTTCCCATCATGATCATTTCTTCAATTTTAAATCCAGGTATAATCGGTTTAACTCCGTGGATATGGGACCGGGGAAGGATATCTGTGGGCTGTGGAAGGCAGCCTGTGAAAAATATCATATGCCCTTTGGTCTGACGGAGCATCTGGGTGCTTCTTTCTGGTGGTGGAAAGACAACAAGGGGGCTGACAGTTACGGCCCTTACGCAGGAGTTCCTTATGACGGCAATGACCCGGCTTACAGGGATTTTTATCATGATAATTACGAGCATGTGGCGGGGCCGGGGGAACCTGACCCGTGGATCTGGCTCACCCAGAACAGGGAGTTCCACGAATATTGGCTGAAAGTGATGAAAGAGCTCATAGACAATTACCATCCGGATCTGCTTTATTCCGACAGCTCCCTGCCTTTCTGCCAGGGAGAAGACGCAGACGATGAGGCCTATCGCTATGGCCTGGAAGCGGTGGCTTATCTGTACAACGCATCGGAGAAAATCCATGGCAGGAACCAGGCTGTATACACCCAGAAAAACCGTTCGGAGAATATCTATAAGGTGGGGGCCCTGGACATAGAGCGAAGCCAGCTCCACGGCATCTCTCCCGATCCCTGGATGTCCGAGACCTGCATTGGCGGCTGGTTCTATGACAGGAAGGCAAAATATAAGACGCCTCACCACATACTGGATATTCTGGTGGATACCGTGAGCAAGAACGGAACCTTCCTTCTGAATATTCTGCAGCGCCCGGACGGGACCATAGACGAGGAGGCGCAGTGGATCCTGGAAGAGCTTGCGGAATGGTTTGCCATAAACAGGGAGGCGGTATATGGTACCAGGCCCTGGAGAACGGCAGGGGAAGGACATGCCAGTGTGGTGATTGACGGCTTCCGGGAGGAGCAGGTGGCATGGGACGACGATGATTTCCGTTTTGTACAGAAAGACGGGAAATTGTACGCCTATGTGATGAAATCCACAGGGCGCAGAAGCACAGTGATCACCAGCCTGAAGGCCGGAGAGCAGGTGAGCGCCGTCCGGCTGTTGGGACATGGTCCCGTGGGATTCTGTCAGCATCCCGGCGCGCTGGTGGTGGATCTGCCCGAAAAGCTGCCCACGGCCTACGCAAGCGTGTTGGAGATCGGTTTTCATAATTGACGGATATTGACAGGGAACGGAATCTTTTAACAGAAAGCCGTATCCCGGCAGAGGCAGAAAATGTTTTTATGGCTTTCAGAAAGGAATATATGTTATGAAGGAGATATACTGCAGCTTCCGGCTGGGCGACATGTGCGCCGTCTATCTGCTGGAGAGGGACACGGGGGCCTGCGGGCTGACGCTGCTGCCCTGGGAACTGAAGGACAGATTGACGCTGGAGGGATGGTGGAATATTGAGCCGGTGGTCCAGATGAAACTATTGGGGGATCCCTATCCCGATGGTTTTTCCCATGGGCATTCCATGAGAAACAGCGCCACGGTGGCAGGGCTGGTTTTCCGGGAGCAGAGAACGGAGCGGCAGGAGGGGGTTCTGCGGGTGACCACCGTGCTGGAGAGAGACGGGGTTGAGGTTTCCCATATTCTGGAGTACCGGGAGGGGAGTCTGTTTACGACCCAGTACACCCAGACGCTCTCCCACAGAGAGAGGGAAGTGGGAGTGGAAATGATTTCCTCCTACAATCTGTGTGCCTTTTCCAGCCTGGAGCCGGAGCTTCGGATGGAGGATCTGGTGCTCCATCGCATGCAGAGCAAGTGGAGCATGGAGGGCAAGCTGGAGAGCGTTCCGCTCCTGGATCTGCAGCTTGAGCCCGCATGGCTGCGAATCGGCGCCAACAGTCTGCGCTTTGGGCAGGTGGGCTCCATGCCGGTGCGCCGTTACTTTCCGTGGATGATCGCCGAGGACAGGAAGTACGGGTATGGCATTGGGATACAGCTGTGCCATCCGGCTTCCTGGCAAATGGAGGTGTACAACAGGGATGATCGCATCGCCCTGTCCGGCGGACTGGCTGACCGGGAATTCGGCCATTGGATGAAATATCTGAAAAAGGGGGAATTGTTTGAAACGCCCCCCGCAATTATTACGGTGGCCTGTGAGGATGTGGACGGCATCAGTTACCGTTTGACTTCTGCCCAGAGGGTCAATCTGGAGAAAGCGCCGGAGGTGGAACATGCACTTCCCATCGTATTTAATGAGTATTGTACCACCTGGGGAAATCCCTCAGAGGAAAATATGTTGGAAATCGTTGATGCCCTGAGAGGAAGGGGGGTCACCTACTGCGTCATTGACGCAGGCTGGCATATCCAGAACGGCAGCGACTGGTCTGATATCGGAGACTGGATCACCAATAAAAAGCAATTCCCCAATGGGCTTTCCCATGTGGCTCGGGCCGTGCGGGAGGCGGGGATGATCCCGGGACTGTGGTATGAGATGGAGGTGGCGGGGGAGGCATCCCGGATTTTCCGGGAGACGGAATACCTTCTTCACCGGGACGGATATCCTTTGCAGACAGGGCACAGGCGCTTCTTGGACATGAGAAAGCCCCGGGTGCGGGAGTACCTTCGGGAGAGAGTGACGGACAATCTCAGGGAGTGCGGTTTCGGATATCTGAAAGTGGATTACAATGACAATATAGGCATTGGCTGTGACGGCGCGGAATCCCTGGGAGAGGGCCTGCGGCAGAATATGGCGGCCAGCCAGGACTTTTTCAGGGAATTGCGGCAGGAACTGCCGGATCTGGTGATAGAGAACTGCTCCTCGGGCGGGCACCGCACGGAGCCTTCCATGCAGGCCCTGGCCAGTATGGCCTCCTTCTCCGATGCCCATGAGTGCAATGCAATCCCGGTGATCGCCGCCAATGTGACCAGGGCCATTCTGCCGGCCCAGAGCCAGATCTGGGTGGTACTGCGCCAGAAGGACAGCGAAAAACGGCTGTATTATTCTCTGAGTAATACCTTTCTGGGACGCATGTGCCTGTCGGGGGATGTGTGCAGCCTGGAGGAATGGCAGTGGAGGATTGTGGAGGAGGGTATGGCGTTCTACAAGCGCTGCGCCCCGGTGATCAGGAACGGGCGTTCCTTCCGGCAGGGGCCCCGTGTGGACAGCTACAACCACCTGCGGGGCTGGCAGGCGGTGTGCCGCCGGGGAGAGGACGGAACGCAGACACTGGTGGTGATCCATTCCTTCGAGGAATGCGGCGAACTTATAGAAATGGAGCTTCCGGGAGCCGGAGAACACTGGCAGATTGCGGGAGAGTTTCACCGGGAGGGGATCTCTGCGGAACTGCGGGGAGGCGGACTTGCGCTCTCCTCCATGGAAGCGTATGACGGGGCAGTAATCCTGCTTTCCTACAGCGAATAAGGGGTCCATCCCCCACAGACTGATTCCCCACAGACGGTTCCCCACAGACGGGAAAAAACGCTTGACGGGCTCCGGGAAATGTGGTATCCTGTCCACAAGTTAAAAGGGAGTAGTTGCAAAGGTGTAATCAACATACCCCGGCCCGGATGTCAGCCGTGGTTACACGCTTTTACAGGACTGTAGAAGAACAAGACTTTTAGCACATAGGAATATGTGCTGAAAGTCTTTCTTATTTCATGACCATAGAATTTTCCTGGCAATAGAATTCTTGGGGAGTGTGGTTTATTGTTCCTGACCATAGAATTCTTTGGGCATGTGGTTTATTGTTCCTGACCATAGAATTCTTTGGGAGTGTGGTTTATTGTTCCTGACAATAGGATTCTTGGGGAGCGTGGTTTATTGTTTCAGATAATAGAATTCTTGAAAAATGTGAATTCTATTATTTTCGACGTCAAGATATTCTGCGGCGCGGAAGCCTTGCAGACAGGTATGGAGATATCCCGGCGCTCCCGGAATGGAGGATATTATGCAGATAGCGTTACAGCTTTTGTTGCTTGTAGTGGGATTTATCATGTTAATCAAGGGTGCGGACTGGTTCGTGGAAGGCGCATCCAAGATTGCGGATAAGTTTGGAATTCCCCAGCTGGTGATCGGCCTGACCATCGTGGCCATGGGCACCAGCGCTCCTGAGGCGGCGGTGAGTATCGCTTCCGCTCTGCGGGGAGAGGGCAGCGCGGGGATTGCCATCGGCAATGTGCTGGGCAGCAATATTATGAACGTGTTGGTCATCCTGGGGCTGACGGCGGTGATCCGGGCCATTGCGGTGAAGAAATCCACCATCCGTTACGAGATCCCCTTCACCATTGTCATCACTGTGGTGCTGGCCCTGTTGGGGCTGACAGACAATACCATAAGCCGTCTGGACGGCGGTATTCTGTGGGCGCTGATGCTTGTAAATCTGCTGTATCTGCTGCGCATGGCCAGAAAAGGCCAGGACGTGGTGGAGGATGTTCCCGAACTGACGGAGAAGGACACGCCGCTGCGCATGGTTCTGTCCATTCTCCTGGGCGGCGCGCTCATCGTCTGGGGCGCGGATGTGACGGTGGACGCGGCTACGGAACTGGCCCTTTTGTTTAAAATGGATGACAGGCTGATCGGCCTGACCATAGTGGCCTTCGGTACTTCCCTGCCGGAACTGGTGACCAGTATCACCGCCGCCCTCAAGGGTAAGGCGGATATCGCCGTGGGCAATATCGTGGGCAGCAATATCTTTAACATTCTGTTCGTGGTGGGTACGGCGGCCCTGATCACGCCTGTGACCTATAGCGCCAGTTTTCTGGTGGACAGCGTGGCAGCGGTGGGAGCCATGGCGCTGCTTCTGGTCTGCGTGCTGCCGAAAAAGAAGCTGGGACGCCTGGGGGGTCTGGTGATGCTGGCAGGGTATGCGGCCTATTTTGTGTATCTGATTCAGTAGCGGCAACAAAAGGCACTGGTACCCCGAGGGATGGGCGGTTCAAAAGCCGGTCTGACGGCCTATCCCCGGGGCGCGTCCTCCGGGTATTCCCGCTCAAGTTCCCGCAGCCTGTCATTGATTTTTCGGACGTCGCTGCGGTTGAAAAGATAGAAGCACAGCCAGATTCCGGCAAATATGCCGCAGGAAAGAAGAAATTGCAGGACTGTGTACAAGGTCTGGCCGGGGTGGAAGGGGATCCAGTTCAGGTATAGGGCCGTAGGGAAGAACACTCCCATGCCCACTCCGAAGTGGAGCAGGACCTTTACCAGCGGGGGGAGGCGCTTTGTCTGGTATACCACGGCTGTCCCGCCGCAGGCCACTCCCGTCAATATTGCTCCGGCGGCCTGCCGTCCAAAATCCTTCATAAGGAGTTCCAGAGTCTCCTGGTCAAACCAGTAGGCCAGGAGACAGGAAAACACCAGGATAGTGCAGCCCCAGGAGACGCCAAAACAGAGATATTTGATTCCCAGTCCGATCCAATGTTTCATCTTAAGCCCAGCCTTTCTTTAAAAGATTTCCGATAACTTCTGGAGATATAATCCTCCACCCCGTTTTTCATCACCAATTCCATGGTTCCGTTTAATCCCGCCGCTACATGGCTGATGCGGCGCAGATTGATGATAGTGGACTTGGAGACCCTGGCAAACTGCCGGCCCAGGATTTCTTCCAGTTCATACAGAGGCATGCTCAACAGATATCTGCATTTCAGTTTATCGTAGCAGGCCACTTCCCTTCCCTCCGTGCGTACCAGTTCCAGACTGTCCGGATCAAGAAAATAGGTTTTTCCGTTTCTTGTGGCTGTCAGCGCAGGGGGCTTTTCTCCCTCTTTTTCCAGCAGGGAGATGGCCTGGGCGATGGCGGGCGTCATCTTTTCTATATGGAGAACTGCGCGGGCTTCCCGGCAGTCCGGGTCAATCTTGCATTCTACTTTCATGGTGTCTTTCCTTCAGTGCAGATAACAGAGGCAATGTTTTTTCGGCTGCTTATAGATTATAACATATTCTGGTCTTCCGCGGATGCATTTCATTCAGGAAATCCGACTTCTTACACATCAGATCCCGCCGCTTCCCCCGGCCCCGTTGTTTCCCGGTAAAAAGCAATATACAATGAAACCGCGAAACAAACAGAGCAGGAGGTGTAATTAATGGCACAGGCAATTTTACAGGTGGAACATTTAAGTATCTCTTATGGGAATCTCCGGGCAGTGCAGGATGTCTCTTTCTCCCTGGAACCGGGAGAAATTCTGGCGGTTATCGGACAGAACGGCTCCGGCAAGACTTCCACAGTGGAGTGCGTGGAGGGGCTGCGCAGGCCGGACAGCGGCTTCATACGGGTTTTTGGCATGGATCCCTGGCAGCGCCGCAGGGAGGTATACCGGCAGATGGGGGTGCAGCTGCAGGAGACGGAATATCCTTCCAAGTGCAGGGTGGAGGAGTTGTGCCAACTGTTTGCCGGCTTTTATGACAGGCCTGCGGACTGGAGGACGCTGCTGTCCCAACTGGGGCTGGAGGAGAAAAGAAAGCGCCCGGTGAGCAGGCTTTCCGGCGGAGAGAGACAGCGGCTCTCCATTTTGCTTTCCCTCATGGGGCGGCCCAGGCTGCTGGTGCTGGATGAACTGACCACGGGACTGGACCCCCAGGTGCGGCAGAATATGTGGGAGAGTTTTAAAAACATACGGGAGAGCGGCGTGGCTATTGTCATGGTCTCCCATTATCTGGATGAGGTGGAAGCTCTGGCAGACAGGATCCTCTATCTGGAGAAGGGCCGGGAATTGTTTCATGGAACCCAGAGGGGCTTCCGGGAATATGTGAAAAGCCGGATACCCGGGGAAGAATGGCAGGAGAACTGTTCTCTGGAGAAGCTGTATCTGATGATTACCCCCAGGGCCCGGGGCCTGACCCTGGAGAGCATATCATCCGAGACAAGGCAGAGAGATTGAGAGGAGGGAGTTTCACTATGAAGCGTTTTATGATTATATGCAAGATGGAATTATTGCTGTTTTTGCGGGATTTCTTCAGCTTGTTTTTTACGCTGATATTTCCCGTGATGATGCTGCTTTTGTTCGGGGGAATCTATGGGAACAGCCCGGTCTTTCCCGGCGCGCGGATAGGGATGATGGACAGTTCCGTCCCGGCCTACTGCATTATGGTTACAGGGGTCACGGGCCTCATGGCATTCCCCCTGACCCTGGCAGGATACAAGGAGAAAAAGATATATAAACGGTTTGACGCTACGCCGGCGGGAAAGAAAAGCATAATGCTGGCACAGGCTGCAGTCAATCTGGCCATGACCTTTATCGGGATCGGAATTCTGCTGGCCGTGGGGAAACTTCTCTATCAGGTGCAGATCCGGGGCACGGCTCCGGCAGTCTGGACGGGCCTGCTCTTTTCCGTGGCAGCCATGTTTTCCATGGGATTTCTGTTTACTGCGCTGGGAAGGGACGTAAAAACCACGAATCTTCTTTGTTACCTGTTTTACTTTGTCATGCTCTTTTTGTCCGGAGCTACCATACCCGACCAGCTTTTTCCTGACCAGATCAAGAAAGTGGCCGCTTTTCTGCCAATGACCTATGCGGTGGATCTGATGCAGGGGATATTTGCCGGGGACGGCCTGAGCCGATATGGCAGGGAACTGCTGGTGCTGGGAGCGGTGACGGCGGGATGCGCCGCGCTGGGCGCAGTGTTGTACCGTAAGAAGGACTGGACCTGAAAGATTGGAAATTTATTGAAAAAGAGTTTGACAAAGGAAATAATATCTAGTATGATAAATGAAAAGGAAAACGTTTTCCGTGGCACACTAGGCGTAATGATTTGAATCTGTGTGGTTCGGCGGGTAATGCGGGGAAAGCGGATCAAGATGAGACAACAACAGGGGATGTGCGAAACTTAAAATTAGGAAAGGGGCAGGACACAAAATGACTTTGGAAGAGAGACTGCAAAAATGGACCAAAAAGATTTACAAGAAGGAAATTGAAGATTGTACCAGCCAGGAACTGTACTACAGCATCCTGAACGTGACCAAGGATCTGATGGCGGAGAAACCTGTCATTGCCGGGGAGAAGAAGGTGTACTATATTTCAGCGGAATTCCTCATCGGCAAGCTGCTGAGCAACAATCTGATCAATTTGCAGGTCTATGAGGAGATGGCACAGCTGCTGGATTCCAAGGGCAAGAGCCTGGCTGAGGTTGAGGAGGCGGAACCGGAACCCTCTCTGGGGAACGGCGGCCTGGGCCGTCTGGCTGCCTGCTTTTTGGATTCCATCGCCTCTCTGGGACTGCCCGGAGACGGCATCGGTCTGAATTATCATTTTGGGCTGTTCAAACAGGTGTTTGAGGATCACCTGCAGACTGCGGAGAAGAACGAGTGGATTGAGAAGCAGTCCTGGCTGACCAGGACCAACACCAGCTATACCGTCATGTTCGGCAAAAAGAAGGTGAAGAGCCGATTGTACGATATCGACGTGGTGGGATATGAGAACGGGATCAACAAACTGCATCTGTTTGATATAGAGACGGTGGATGAGTCCATGGTGGAGGAGGGCATTGATTTCGACAAGACTGAAATTGACAAAAACCTGACTCTCTTCCTGTACCCGGACGATTCGGACGAGGCAGGCCATCTGCTGCGGATTTACCAGCAGTATTTTATGGTCAGCAATGGAGCGCAGTTGATTTTAGAAGAACTGGAGACCAAGGGGTATGACCTGCACAGAATGAACGAACATGCGGTGATCCAGATTAATGACACCCATCCTACCATGGTGATTCCGGAACTGATCCGCATTCTTACGGAGGACAAGGGATTTTCCATGGATGAGGCCATCAGCGTGGTCAGCAGGACCTGTGCCTACACCAATCACACCATTTTGGCGGAAGCGCTGGAAAAGTGGCCCCTGGCTTATCTGGAGAAGGTGGTTCCTCAGCTTGTACCCATTATCAAGGAACTGGATGTGCGGGTGCGCAAGCTCTATCCCAATGAGAAGGTGCAGATCATCGACAGGGATAAGCGGGTACACATGGCCCATATCGACATCCACTATGGTTTTTCCGTCAACGGCGTAGCCGCTATCCACACGGAAATTCTGAAGGATACGGAATTGCATGATTTTTATAAGCTGTATCCCGCCAAATTCAACAACAAGACCAATGGCATCACATTCCGCCGCTGGCTGCTGTCCTGCAACAGGGAACTGACGGCCCTGCTGGAGGAGAAGATCGGTTGCGGGTTTAAGAAGGATGCGGCGCAGCTGGAGAAGCTGTTGGAGTATAAGGACGATCAGGATACCCTGGATGCCATAGCCGCTATCAAGAGGCAGAAAAAGGAAGCCCTGGCCGCCTATATCAGGGAAAAGGAGGGAGTGGAGATCAACCCCGACTCGATCTTTGACATACAGGTTAAGAGGCTCCATGAGTACAAGCGCCAGCAGATGAACGCTCTGTATATCATCCACAAATATCTGGAGATAAAGAAGGGCAAGACTCCCAAACGCCCCATCACCTTTATTTTTGGCGCCAAGGCAGCCCCGGCTTATGTCATTGCCCAGGACATCATTCATTTGATTCTGGTGTTGCAGGAGATCATTGACAGGGATCCCGATGTGGCTCCTCATATGAAAGTGGTGATGGTGGAGAATTACAACGTGAGTTATGCGGAGAAGCTGATTCCCGCCTGCGATATTTCGGAGCAGATCTCCCTGGCCAGCAAGGAGGCCAGCGGCACAGGCAATATGAAATTCATGTTGAACGGGGCTGTGACTCTGGGCACCAGCGACGGCGCCAACGTGGAGATCCATGAACTGGTGGGGGACGACAACATCTATATCTTCGGCGAGAAATCCGACGAGGTAATTGCCCATTATGCCGAAGGGGACTATAAGCCTAAAAAGTACTACCGCAACAGCAAAGTCATCAAGGAGGCGGTGGACTTCATCGTGGGCGAGCAGGCCATGGCGGTGGGACACAGGGAAAATCTGGAGCGCCTGTATAAGGAGCTTCTGAACAAGGACTGGTTCATGACGCTGTTGGATCTGCGGGATTATATCAAGGTGAAGGACAGGGCGCTGAAGGACTATGAGGACAGAGCCAGGTGGAAGCGTATGAGTCTGGTGAACATTGCCAAGGCAGGGTTCTTCTCTTCTGACAGAACCATTGCGGAATACAATGAGGATATCTGGAAACTGCGCTAGTGTGCTGACCAGATTATATCTGGCGAAACTCCGCAGAATAAATTTTCATCGGCAAGGCGGAGGAGGGAGGCGATGCGGTGGCATCGTTGACCGAC
>JAAWKU010000171.1 GCA_022797535.1 Lachnospiraceae bacterium
AGCGCCTTGCGTTTCATCTGATCAATATGCCCAAAGACAAGGTGGGCCGCCTGGCCCAGACCATTGTGGAGGCCAAGGAAAACGTGAGATACTGCAGGGAGTGTTATACCCTGACGGACCGGGAGGTATGCCCCGTGTGCGCTAATGCCAGGCGCAACCACCGCATCATCATGGTGGTTGAGAATGTGCGGGATCTGGCGGCCTATGAAAAGACCGGCAAATACGAGGGCATTTATCATGTGCTGCACGGCGCCATCTCGCCCATGTTGGGAATCGGCCCCAACGATATCAAGCTGAAAGAACTGATTTCCCGCCTGGAGGGGGATGTGGAGGAGGTCATCATCGCCACCAATTCCAGCCTGGAGGGGGAGACCACCGCCATGTATATCAGCAAGCTGATTAAGCCCATGGGAGTGAAAGTAACACGGATTGCCAGCGGTGTGCCAGTGGGCGGGGACCTGGAATATATTGATGAAGTCACGCTGCTGCGGGCGCTGGAAGGGCGTGTGGAAATATAATGTGATTCGAAAGGAGGTACAAATGTCTATTTCTGTTACAAAGAGGAATTTTGGGAAGGACGGCCAGGGCAGGGAGGTTACGCTCTATACCATGGAGAATCAAAACGGCATGAAGGCGGAGGTTACGGACCTGGGCGCTATCCTGGTAAATCTGTATGTGCCGGACAGGGACGGCAGGCTGGAGGACGTGGTGCTGGGCTTTGACAGTGCGGAAGACTATCTGGGAAACGCCAGCTTTTTCGGGGCCACTATCGGTCCCAGCGCCAATCGCATCGGCGGCGCAGGTTTTGAGATTGACGGCATGTCCTATCAGGTGGATGTGAATGACGGTCCCAACAACCTGCACAGCCATATGGAAGAGGGATATCACAAGCAGCTGTGGGAGGCTCAGGCGGGGGAGGACAGTGTCACTTTTACTATCCGGGATGCCGATGGCAATATGGGTTTTCCCGGCAATAAGGTGCTGCAGCTGACCTATATCCTGGATGAGGAAAACGGTCTGACGCTGCACTATCACGGCGTCAGTGACAGAAAGACGATCCTGAACCCTACCAACCATACCTATTTTAATCTGGATGGGCACAAGGCGGGCAATATCGAGGGGCATCAGCTACAGCTTTTTGCCTCCCATTATACACCTGTGGTGGAGGGAGCCATCCCCACCGGAGAGATCGCTGCCGTGGCGGGAACCGTGATGGATTTCACCCGGCCCAAAGCTGTGGGAGAAGAGATCCAGGAGGATTTTGAGCAGCTGTTGCTGACCCAGGGTTACGACCACAACTGGGTGGTGGACGGATGGGACGGCGGGCTGCGTCAGATCGCGGTACTCACGTCTCCGGAGAGCGGACGGCGCATGACCGCCAGCTCCACATTGCCCGGGGTACAGTTCTATGCCGGGAACTGCATCACCCCTCAGTCCGGCAAAGACGGCGCGTTCTACCAAAAGAGGAGCGGCCTGTGTCTGGAGACTCAGTACTACCCGGACAGCATACATCGGCCGGAATTCCCGTCCTGCGTATTCGGCGAGGGCAGGGAGTACGACTCCACCACCGTATATCGGTTTGGGTAAAATATGGCTTAAGAAAATTGTCGAAGTGTTTTTTGATCCTCACGACAAGGAATGCTAAAATACCTCTCACCCCCATGCTATATTTATAGCTGAATTGGCTGATCGTTTAATCAGCATGGGATGTGGGAGGTGTTTTTTATGGAATTACCAAAAAATATTACGCAGATCGGTGAAGCAGACCGCACATGCAAAGTCTATGTGGAGGACTATGTGGTCTCATACATGAAGCAACTCTGCCGCCGGACCGGGGAAAAAGGGCTTGCCATTGCCCTGTATGGCAAATACACCAAGGAGCAGAGTCTATCGTATTACTTTATCTACGGAGCCTGCCAGGTCCTGTCTATCAGCAGGGAGGTACGGCACCTTTCCCAGGCGCAGAACCAGGAAGTGGAACGGCTGCGGCAGCACTATTTCCCGGAGTATGATTTCCTGGGCTATCATATTTTTAACGGTGAGATGGTGGAGGGCATGCACATACGGGAACAGGACACCTGCCGGTACATAAAAGGATATGCCTGCTTCTATGAAAAAAATGACAGCATGTTGGCCTATATGGTGGAAAACAAGGTCCAGGAACATGAGCCGGAGCAGTTTGGCCAGGAGAAATATGACCGCGCCAGGGCCAAGCAGGAAGAACGCCGCAGTCAGTATGAGCAGAAAAACCAACAGCCTTCCAATGCGGTTCCCATGTCGGACAAGCTCAAAAAGCGGACGGAGAAAGGCGCTCAGGATCCTGCCCAGGCGGCCTCTCTGAAAATGATGCGCATGTCGGCGGTGGCCGTGTTTGCGGTGCTGTGTCTGGTGGGGGTGGCGGCCATCACCAGAGAGGACGGAGAGGGAACGCTGGGGGAGCGGGCGCAGCAGCTTTGGGCGCAGTTGTGGGACGAGCTTCCGAAGCCGGATGATCCCGCACAGGAGGGGGAAGCACAGGAGGCAACCGCAGAGGTACATGACTCTGGCACGCTGATGGCGGAGAACAGCCTGGCGGATGCCATATTACAGGAAAATCAGCAGACCAGCGAAGTGTCGGGCCCGGCTGTGGCAGGCAGGCCCCAGGAAGGAGAAGGCGGTCAGGGTGGAGTGCAGCCCGGATCCTCCCAGGAGGGCGGAGATGGACAGAGCCAGCCAGGGGCAAACGGTCAGGGAGAGACAATCGGCCAGCCAGGGGCTTCCGGTCAGGGAGAGACGGCAGGTCAGCCAGGAACAAACGGTCAGGCAGGGGCAACGGATCAGTCAGGAACAACCGGTCAGGGAGGGACAACGGGCCAGCCGGGGGCTTCCGGTCAGGGAGAGACGGCAGGTCAGACAGGGACAAACAGCCAGACAGGGGCAGTCGGTCAGACAGGGACGCCGGGTCAAACAGGAACAACCGGCCAGGGAGGAGCATCAGACCAGACAGGGACGCCGGGTCAAACAGGAACAACCGGTCAGGGAGAAGCATCGGAGGGAGAGGAGATGCCCTCCCAAGGGCAGGAATCCCTGAACCCGGATTTGCAGGCACCCGAAGTTCAGCCGGGCGGGGAACCTCAGGAGATTCCGGCTCAGGGGCCGTCCATCGCCGATATTGAAGCTCAGCAGAAGCCTTATTCCGCAAGCTATGTAATTCAGCCGGGGGACACCCTGATTGGCATCAGCACCAGACAGTATGGAAACGATAGTTATGTGCAGGCAATTTGTGATTTAAATGGCATCGTCAACCCGGATAACATTCAAATCGGTCAAAAAATTCTACTCCCATAGGAAAAAGTATGTTATACTGGAGGGAAAGACTAGTGTACACGCGAGGATTTGGGATGGCAGATATCAGGAGTTTCAAACAGGAGAGAGAGAAGAGGGAGAAGGGACAGGCGGACTATCAGCAGAAGATCCGGCGCTATAGATTGTCCCATATATATCGAATCTCGCTGGTGGCAGCCGCTCTCATCGCCCTGGCAGTCCTGGTAGTTTTGCAGTACAAAAACCATATCTACACATCCTACGAAGTGGTGGGCACCGTTGACGCGGCGGTGGTAAAGGGAACCAGGCACATGCCTCTGGGCAACAACATCCTGACCTACAGCAACGACGGCGCCCATTGTACCGATGCCAGGGGCAATATTCTGTGGAACCAGACCTATGAGATGCAGGACCTGATCATAGCTACCAGCGGGGATGTGGTGGCAATCGGTGATTACAACGGCAGGGAGGTATATATACTCAATCAGGAGAAGAAGCTGGGAGAGGTCAACACCACCATGCCGATCCGGGGCATCGCCGTATCCCAGTCCGGGCGGGTGGCAGTGGCGGTGGCGGACACCAGGATTACCAGCATCAATATTTATGATGCAGATGGAACCTGGCGCTTTGAGATAAAGACCACCATGAACCAGAGTGGATATCCGATCGCGTTTTCTCTGTCCCCCAACGGGGAATTGCTGGGTCTTTCCTGCATTTATGTGGACTCGGGCGTGATTAAGTCCCGGGTGGCATTTTACAATTTCGGAACAGTAGGTGAGGGTAAAAGTGATTACTATGTGAACGGATATACTTATCCGGACACGGTGATTCCCACCATCCGTTTTATGAACAATGGCATGGCATACGCGCTGGGGGATGACAGGCTGGTGTTCTACAGCGGTACACAGATACCTGAGGCTGCCGGCACCTATCTGTATGAGGAAGAAGTCCAGTCGGTGTACAGTGATGAGAATTATGTGGGGGTGCTGTTCAGAAACAGTTCTACGGAGGAACAACATTTGCTGCAGGTATACCGAAGTACTGGCGACAGGGTAGGCGAATACTTATTTAATCTGGATTTTGAACACTTGTTTTTCGGGCAGGATAATTTTGTGGCGTACAACGAGCAGGAATGCCTGATCCGTACATTCGGGGGCGTGGACAAGTACCAGGGGGAGTTTGCCAAGGCCGCCAGGGTGATGATTCCCCAGGGGAACAGCTATCGGTATCTGATATTGACCAACGATTCGATAGATATCATACAACTGAAATAACTGCGGAATCAAGGAGATGTGTGCCGGCAGGGAAAATGCGGCACTGAAATGGAGGAAATACAAATGAATCTGATGCTGATTGTGGTGGCGTTGTTTGCGGTTTTTGAAGTTGCCGACGGTTATAAAAAAGGGATGGTAAAAGAAGTGGTATCCCTGGTGACGCTGGCCCTTATGGGGATTATGGTGGTTCTGATCAGTAAGGGCCTGCACAGCTATATGGAGAAAGAGGTTGTGGGAGTAATCATAGCCGTGGTACTGATGGCCCTCCTGGGAGTCGTGCACCATCTTTTGAACGTGGTATTTTTCTCAGTCAAGATGATTTCAAAGCTGCCGGTAATCAGTTGGGTCAACAAAGTGTTTGGGGCGGTCTTTGGCGTTCTGGAAGTGATTTTGACGCTGCAGATTGTCTACGTACTTATTATGTATTTTGGACTGGGTATGATAGGTCAGCAGATTTTAGAATATACCAGGGAAAGTATAGTGCTGACCAGGATATACCAATATAATGTGGTTGCAAAGCTGATGGAAAGCCTGATGAATCAGCTTCCTGCGCTGCCTTTGTAGCCGGGTGAAAAAATATTTTAAAAAATTTTCCAAAAACTGTTGACAGGGAGAAAAAGGTGTGTTAATCTATTAAAGCTGTCGCAGTGATACAGAGACAGCACGGAGCGAAGCCGAGAACGGAAGTTCAGAGCGAAGCTGGAGCACCAACACGGAGCACTGGCTTGGAGTGTCAGCTCGGAGCGCCAGCTCCATGATCCTTGACAAATAAACAGCAATGCAACCCTGAAAATTCTTTTAAAACCTTCCTGATTAAGGAAGGAAGCAACCCCAAAAAGGGGAAGCGGA
>JAAWKU010000020.1 GCA_022797535.1 Lachnospiraceae bacterium
GCCGATATCCTCTCTGGCCAGCATGGGAATCCTGGTCAGATCCTCCTGGCTGTCCTCCTGTTCCTGATAAGCTGTCAGGGCCTGCTGTGCGGCCATGATCTCCGCAAGCTGTTCCCGGCTCATGCCGGCCTTACGCTCCGCCAGCTTCGCTCTGAGTGCTTCCTCCTGCTCCTGAGCCATGCCCTTTTTGGGCTTTAAAACCACCACGGACTTGTGGGGATTATCAATGAGATAGGTCTGCACCAGTCCCTCAAAATAACCCTCTCCAGCCCTTTCCCGCATCCTGGCATAGGTGTCGTTGGCCTCCACATGGATAAAGGGTTTATCATCGGCATAGAGCCAACTGTCCAGCACCTGCAATCCATACATCAGCCCCTTGGGATAGCTGCCGAAGTCCGCCTCCCGATACCGAAACTCAAAATGATTGATGCCCGCCAAAAGGGCTTTGAGGTCAAAGCCTTCTTTGGCAATCCGCCTCAGTTCCCTGTCCACCAGTTCCACAAACTCCTGCTCTTTTGTCACGTCTGTGTCGCTGGCCACAATGGAAAAGAAAGGCTGCCGGATGCCGTCGTCAAACTCGCTGTAGACATCCTTGCCCATGGAGTGATCCAACAGGACCTGTTTCAGGGGCGCGCCCGGCGCGCTGCAAAGCGCATAGTCCAGAATCTGAAAGGCTACGTACAACTCCCTGTCCAGGCAGTCCCCGGCAGTCATATTGTAACTCAGATAGCCGCATTCCTCCTCTTTGGCCTCATCGCTGACAGGATACTCCCGCACCACTCTGCGCAGCGCCGGAAAAGGCTCCTGCTCCCGGATGGAACTGTCAATCTCCAGTCTCTCAAAAGCGGACAGATACTTTTCGTCCAGAAACATAAGTTTCTCCGCCATGTCCATATCGCCGTACAGATAGATATAAGAATTGGACGGATGATAATACTGCCGATGGAACTCCAGGAATTCCTCATAGGAAAGTTCCGGGATCACCTGGGGATCGCCCCCGGAAACCCTGCCGTAAGTGGTGTCCGGGTACAGAGATTTCATCTTCTCTCGAAACAGCAGGCCCTCCGGGGAGGAGAAGGCTCCCTTCATCTCATTATACACCACCCCGTTGATGGTCAGTTCCCCCTCCTGGCCGTCCAATTCATAATGCCAGCCCTCCTGACGGAAAATCTTGTCCGTGTCATAGATTCTGGGGTAGAATACAGCATCCAGATATACATGCATCAAATTCTGGAAATCCTTGTCATTGCAGCTGGCTACTGGATAAATGGTTTTGTCCGGATAGGTCATGGCATTCAGAAAGGTATTCAATGAGCCTTTAACCAATTCCACAAAAGGATCCTTCACAGGGAACTCCCTGGAGCCGCACAGCACGGAATGTTCCAGGATGTGGGCCACGCCGGTGGAATCCTCCGGCGGCGTGCGGAAGCCGATGTAGAACACTTTATTGTCATCGTCGTTCTCCAACAGTGCCACCCTGGCTCCGGTTTTTTTGTGCCGCAGCAGATAACTCATGGAATTTAAGTCCCTGATTTCCCGCTTCTCTATTATCTCGTAGCCTGTTACCTCTTCAATACGCATTGTTTTGCCTCCTGTAGAAAATTATTATAACTTAAGTTCCGCATAGTCCCTTAGTCACACCGTAAAAACCATCATTGCCAGCTTATTAATTATGATCTCCTGCACCATAATCCCCTGAGCCTGCTTCCGGGACGGGGATATGGCCGCAAACTCTTCCAGACCCATTACCTGGGTCTCATATACCCTTTTTTTCTTTCCCCTGGAAAAAAAGCCCTTTTTCTCCACCAGTCTGACGCACTTTACCCTGGCCTTCAACTGCCGATAGGTGCGGTATGCGAAGCTGTCCGCATGCATATGGTAAAATTCGCTTTCCAGGGTGGTTTCGGGATCTGTCTGAGGCAGGATATAGCGCTCCACAATAGCCCGGATTTTAAACGGCACCTCCTCGTTCCCCAACAGTTCCCCGTAAGTGTACCTGGCTCCCAGATACAAATTCCCCGTATCCCCCATCACATATTTGTAGTCCTCGTAACTTTGCTTCTGTGATAACATCAGGCTTCCTCCAGATATTCGATCTGATGACCGGAAAGGCGTATGGCGTCCCGGATGACTTTTTCAGAAAGTTTTGTCTCCCGGGCCAGTTCCTCCACTGTCACCTTACGGCGCAGTACCTCCGACAGGGAGCGTGCCGCCTCCAGCACTCTGTTGATCCGCTCCGTCATTTTACGGTCCGTCTTTTCTGTCGCCTGCTGCTCCTGTATCAGATCCTCCATGGCATCCATCATCATCCTGCCCAGCATTCCCTGGGCCTCGCCGGCATGTTCCAGCGCCCCCAGCATGGACACCCCCATGGCCAATGCCAGGTTGCCCTCCCCGATCAGATCTTCCAGGGCCACGCCCTGGCCGGTGTACAGCCTGGCCACCTCCACCACCTCCGGCAGATAGAGGGTTGCCAGCCGGCTCTGGGCGTCCGGATCCCCCGCCATGGCGGAGAGCGTAACGGCCTCCCGCTCTCCCTCGCCGACCCCAGGCTGACCCGCCAACTCGTCCAGATAATTTTGCAGATAATTTTTTTCCTCCCGGGTAAGGTAATCATCCGGGTCCACCGGCCCGCCTATGCCGATCCTGTGCTTTACCAGATAGTCATAGACCATCTGTAACTGTTCTTCGGAGAGGCCCAGCGGCGCAAACGCTTCCTGTACCTCCTCCTCGCTGATCCAGCCTCCCTGATCCGCAGCCTGGTTTTTCACCTGCTCCAGTGTCTGGGCAAACAATGCTTCCTGGTTCATCCCGACTCCGATCCGCCCGCTTCCGGCGGGCCTGTGGGAAATCCTCTGCCCGCCAGGCGGGCGCTGTATTTCCCCATACTATAATAGACATAATTTCCGCGGTATGGTTACAGTCCTTTTGACATTTACCGCCGCTTCACATGTTCATGGGTAAATATATGATGCTGGCAGTATTCGTAGCTGCCTTCGCATTTGGAGCAGAATCGGAATTCCAGTGTGGGATCGTCCGCATCCGTCCGCCCGCAGATGGCGCATTTGTGGCCGCTCATCTTCATATTCTTTTTCACTTCGTGCCGGAATTCCTGTCGCCTTTTGATCTCCTTGGGCGACATATTGATATGGCTCCTGCTGGTAAGCCAGAAAATCACGAAATTCAGCAGGGAAGCCACAATGGCCGTCCTGTAGAAGATGCCCGCCAGGGGACTTCCCACATTCTGGAACAAATCAAACACCAGCATGGCTCCGTAGATGATTCCCAGCCATTTCATCTTCACGGGAATCACGAACATCAGCATCACCTGTACATCCGGGAAAGTGGCGGCAAAAGCCAGCAGTATGGACATGTTGATATAATAGGTACTGAACAGGGCGCTGTAGAATTCACAGACTGTTGCAGCGCTTCCGGGAATCGCCATGGCTTCTCCCTGAAACACATAGCAGAGCCCCAGGGCCACAAAACTTCCCAGCACCGTGAAAAGCATGCCGGAGAACAGATATACATTGTACCGATAAGCCCCCCAGGTGCGTTCCAGAGTAGTCCCCACAGAGTAATAAAAGAACAGCATGATCACTGTGAAAATATTAAAGGAGGAAGGCGGCACAATGATCCAGGTCACTATCCTCCAGATCTCGCCGTGCAGGATCCTGTAGGGATTCAGGGTGAGGAAATTCAGAAAGCCTCCGCCCATCAACTGTATGATATATCCCACCGCATAGCACATGATCAACATCAGGGATATATTTTTTATCGCGTATTTACCAAATTTTTTTTCAAAATTGCTCATGGGAACCTCCGGGGCATAAGCCCGCATGCTATAAATTATGCCGCGTTTGCGCGTATTTCATCACAGATTCCGCATCAGACAGACTACATGCGGAATATTTAACTCATTGTAGCATTCGCTTTGAAAAAAGTAAACTGATTAATAGCAATTTAATAATCATTTTACATATTATTCCCTTATGAGGGAATTTTTAGGTGCGTTTCAAACTGGAAAATGCCAAAAACAATACGTCTTTACAAAAAATTAACACAAATTTAACAGGTTCCGCGGCCTGCAATCCGTTGCATTTTTAATTTTTCTGTCGTATAATGTCGGGGAATGCTTAAAATTAAGCATCCATTCATAAATTTAATTAGGAACACGCAATACATTAAATTGATCCAGAAAGGATGTTTTATCAATGAATAAAACCTGTATAAACTGCGATTCCGCAGGCGGAACCTGTGACGCGCCTGTGATAGAAGAAGCTCTGCGTCTCCCCGAATACACTCTGGGCATTGACATAGGCTCCACCACGGTAAAGATCGCCCTGTTAGATAAAGAACACAAAATTCTCTTTTCCGATTATGAACGTCACTTTGCCAACATCCGGGAAACGCTGTCCGCCCTGCTGCAAAAGGCCTATGACAGGCTGGGCAACGCCCTGCTGCATCCCATGATCACCGGCTCCGGAGGACTGACCCTGGCCAACCATCTGGGGGTGCCTTTCACCCAGGAAGTCATCGCCGTAGCCACCGCCCTGAAGGAACTGGCTCCCAGGACCGATGTGGCCATCGAACTGGGCGGCGAGGACGCCAAGATCATCTATTTTGAAGGCGGCAACGTGGAACAGCGCATGAACGGTATCTGCGCCGGTGGTACAGGCTCTTTTATCGACCAGATGGCCTCCCTGATCCAGACGGACGCGGCGGGCCTGAACGAGTATGCCAAAAAGTATCAGTCCCTTTATACCATAGCCGCCCGCTGCGGCGTATTTGCCAAAACAGATATCCAGCCCCTGATCAACGAGGGAGCCACCAAGGAGGATCTGGCGGCCTCCATCTTTCAGGCTGTGGTCAACCAGACCATCTCCGGCCTGGCCTGCGGCAAGCCCATCCGTGGACATGTGGCCTTTCTGGGCGGTCCCCTGCACTTTTTGTCGGAACTGAAAAAAGCCTTTATCCGAACGCTGAAGCTGGACGAAGAACATATCATGGACACGGACAACTCCCATCTCTTTGCCGCCATAGGTTCAGCCATGAACGCCAAGGCAGATGTCAGTTATTCCATGGAAGAAATGGTGGAAAAGCTATCCGGAGAGATCCGGATGGAGTTCGAGGTGGAACGCATGGATCCCCTCTTCACCGGTCAGGAGGAATATGATGCCTTTAAGGCCCGCCATGCCCGGCATAAGGTAGGTGCCGGAGATCTGGCCTCCTATCATGGCAACGCCTATCTGGGCATTGACGCTGGCTCCACCACCACCAAAATCGCCCTGGTGGGGGAGGATGGTTCCCTGCTGTACTCCTTTTACAGCAACAATGATGGCAGCCCGCTGAAAACGGCCATCCGTTCCCTGAAAGAGATTTATGAGCAGCTGCCGGAAGATGTGCAGATCGTCCGTTCCTGCTCCACCGGCTATGGCGAGGCCCTGATGAAAGCCGCTTTCCTGCTGGATGACGGAGAGGTGGAAACCGTGGCCCACTACTACGCCGCCGCCTTTTTCAACCCCTCGGTGGACTGTATCCTGGATATCGGCGGCCAGGACATGAAATGCATCAAGATCAAGAACCAGACTGTGGACAGCGTGCAGCTCAACGAGGCTTGCTCCTCGGGCTGCGGTTCTTTTATAGAAACTTTTGCCAAATCCCTGAATTACAGTGTCCAGGACTTCGCCCAGGCCGCCCTGTTCGCCCAACATCCCATCGACCTGGGCACCCGCTGTACCGTTTTTATGAACTCCAAGGTAAAACAGGCCCAGAAAGAAGGAGCCAGCGTGGCGGATATTTCTGCCGGACTGGCCTACTCCGTGATTAAAAATGCATTGTTTAAGGTAATCAAAGTATCCGACGCCTCGGAACTGGGCAAAGAAATCGTGGTTCAGGGCGGCACTTTTTACAATGACGCCGTACTGCGCAGCTTTGAAAAAATAGCGGGTTGTGAGGCCATCCGCCCTGATATCGCAGGCATTATGGGAGCCTTCGGCGCCGCCCTGATTGCCCGGGAGCGTTATTCACAATGCCGCGGAGTTGATTATGCCTCACACCAAGACGAAAATTGTGGGGAAAATTGCGGTGTCTGCAAAAACACCCATGAAGGTTGCGGCGATAATCATGACAACAGCCCAGACTACCAGACTTCCATGCTCACCTACGAGCAGATCTGCAATCTGCAATTTGACACCAGCATGGCCAAGTGCAAGGGCTGTACCAACAACTGCCGCCTGACCATCAACAAATTCTCCGGCGGCAGGCAATTCATCTCCGGCAACCGCTGCGAACGGGGCATCGGCGGTCAGAAAAACGCCCACAATGTGCCCAATCTCTTTGAGTACAAGTTAAAGCGCCTGTTTAACTATGAATCCCTGCCCGCCGACGAAGCCCCCAGGGGCGTTGTGGGCATTCCCAGGGTGCTGAACATGTATGAGAACTATCCCTTCTGGCACGTATTTTTCACCAGCCTGGGATACAGGGTAGTACTCTCCCCCATATCCACCCGCCAGATATATGAACTGGGCATCGAATCCATCCCCAGCGAGTCCGAGTGCTACCCGGCCAAGCTGGCGCACGGTCATGTGAACTGGCTTATCAAACAGGGGGTAAAGTTTATCTTCTACCCGGCCCTCTTTTATGAGAGAAATGAGTTCGGAGAGGCCAACAACCACTACAACTGCCCCATTGTGACCTCCTACTCGGAGAATATCAAAAACAATGTAGAAGAATTAAAAACAGAGAATATCACTTTCCGTAATCCTTTTATGGCCTTTACCAGTCAGGAGACCATCACCGATGCTCTGCTCAGGGAGTTCACCGAGCTTCCCGTTCAGGAAGTACGGGAAGCTGTGGCGAAAGCATGGGAAGAACTGGCAGCCGCCCGCCTGGATATGCAGAAAAAAGGCGAAGAAACGTTGCAGTATTTAAAACAGACCGGAAAACGGGGAATAGTGCTGGCAGGCCGTCCCTACCACATTGATCCGGAGATCAACCATGGTATCCCGGAACTGATCACTTCCTATGACATGGCGGTGCTGACGGAGGACTCCATCTCCCATCTGGCAGACCCGGAACGGCCCCTGATCGTCTCTGACCAGTGGATGTACCATTCCCGGCTGTATGCCGCCGCCAGCTATGTGAAACTGGTGGAGAATCTGGATCTGATCCAGCTCAACTCCTTCGGCTGCGGCCTGGACGCTGTGACTACGGACCAGGTGAATGATATTCTGTCCGGATCAGGCAAGATCTACACCTGCCTGAAAATCGACGAGGTAAACAACCTGGGCGCTGCCAGAATCAGGATTCGTTCCCTCCTCTCCGCCATCCGTGTGCGGGAGCAGAAGGCGGAACAGCGCGCCATCCACTCCAGCGCCATCAAGAAAGTACAGTTTACCGAGGAGATGCGCAGGGATTACACCATTCTCTGTCCCCAGATGTCGCCCATCCATTTTGATATCTTCGAGAAGGCTTTTGCCGCCTGCGGCTACCATTTTGAAGTGCTGACCAACGATAACAAGCACTCCGTGGACGTGGGATTGAAATATGTGAACAATGACGCCTGTTATCCATCTTTGTTGGTGGTGGGACAGATTATGGAAGCCCTGCTTTCCGGCAAGTATGACTTAAACAAAACAGCCGTTATTATGACCCAGACCGGGGGAGGCTGCCGGGCCACCAACTATATCGGCTTCATCCGCCGGGCGCTGGAAAAGGCCGGTATGGCCCAGGTACCGGTAATCTCCCTGAATCTGGGCAGCATAGAGACCAACCCCGGCTTCCACCTGAACCTGGATCTGCTTGTACGGGCGGCGCTTGCTGCCCAGATCGGCGACATCTTCATGCGCTGTGTCTACCGGATGCGCCCTTATGAGGAGGTTCCCGGCAGTGTGGAGGCCCTGCATCAGAAATGGCTGAAAACGGCCCAGGACTATGTGTCCTCCAAACATATTAATCTTGCAAAATTCCCTGGCATGTGCAGAAAGATGATCCAGGAGTTTGATGCCATCCCCCTCCGGGATATCCAAAAGCCCCGGGTGGGTATCGTGGGCGAAATCCTGGTGAAATTCTCCCCCGCGGGCAACAACCACCTGGTGGAACTGCTGGAGGCCGAGGGAGCGGAAGCCGTGGTACCCGACCTGATGGACTTTATGCTGTACTGCTTCTACAACCAGATATACAAAGCGGAGCATCTGGGCACCAGCAAAAAAGCCGCAAGGCTCTCCTCCCTGGGAATCTGGGCCATCGAGCATGTGCTGCGGGGCGCGGCGTCCAGGGCTTTCGCCAAAAGCAGGCATTTTGACCCTCCTACACCGATCCGAAAGATCGTGGAATACGCCAAGCCCATTGTATCCATCGGCAATCAGACGGGCGAGGGATGGTTCCTCACTGGAGAGATGGTGGAACTCATTCACGAAAATGTGCCCAACATCGTCTGTACCCAGCCCTTTGGCTGCCTGCCAAACCATGTGGTGGGTAAGGGTGTGATAAAGGCGCTGCGGAAAGCCTACCCGGCCTCCAACATCGTGGCCATAGACTACGACCCCGGCGCCAGCGAGGTAAACCAGCTAAACCGTATCAAGCTGATGCTGTCCACCGCGAACAGGAATTTAAAGCAATCATAACTCCTGTGGACAGATTTGCTCATGAGTCCGCAACGATATTTTAGGCATAAAAACAGAAGGGCTGTTGCAAGCATTTTGCAATGGCCCTCCCTGTTTTTGACTGCCTTTGATTGCTTTTGATTGCCTTTGACTGCTTTTGACTGCCTTTGATTGCTTTTGATTGTCTTTGACTGCTTTTGATTGTCTTTAACTGCTTTTGACTGTCTTTAACTGCTTTTGACTGCCTTTAATTGCCTTTGACTTCCTTTGATTGCTTTTAACTGCCTTTTATACGCCAGGAATATTAACAAAGCAACGCTGCTGGTATCCCAATCTGCGTCTGTTTACTCAATGGAGCTGCAGAATCTCTTTGAGTATTTTGATTCACACACGCATGAAAGGCGCTGCTGTGAATTGTCCTAAAACTCTGGCATTCTTATAAATACCACTTTCTCACCATCTGCTATTCCGCCATAAAGATCCTTTGTTTTACTCCCCACATTTATATAATGCTCTACTACGTATTTGGCGGTAAACGGCATTTCCAAAGTCAACAATTCTTCATGGGTAAACCATTGGGAGAGCCCTTCATTGGACGCAAGAGGCAACTTTACATCCTCCCTTAACTCCGCGAAAAAATAGTAGTTTTGTCTGATTTCCCCTTTTGTTCTCCGAAGTGTGACATACCGCAAGACCATGCTTTTCACCGCATCCTCCTTCAGCCCCAGCTCTTCTTCCATTTCCCGCAGCGCACAGGCCCTTGCATCATTTAGCTCAAACTCCTCAAAATGCCCTCCGGCCGATCCCACCCAGAGGTTATTTACTACTCTGCTGCCCTGTCTGTAGAGCAACAGCATTCTGCCTGCACATGTGATATATACGGCTGTCATATTTCTCAATTTTCCATCCATGAAACGGGTCTCCCTCTTTAAACATTTCTGATTTTCTTACCCTGAATTTTTTCTGATTTTTTACCCTAAAAATTTCTGATTTTTTTACCCCGATCATTTCTGATTTTCTTATCCCGATCATTTCCCCCGATCATCCACAGGGTAGCTGATCTTCAGATTCCACACACCAAAAGAGCTATTGCAGAATGTTTCGCAACAGCTCCTTCGGCATAGCTATCATATTTTTACTGCTGCAGCGGCTTTCCTGTGAGCAGCTCATACCCCTGTAGATACTTCTCAATGGTCTTATCCACAATCTCCTGGGGCAGTTCCCAGTCATGCTCATGGCTCTTCAGCCAGTCCCTGGCAAACTGCTTGTCGAAGGAGGGCTGGGCATGCCCCGGCTCATACCCCTCCGCAGGCCAGAAGCGGGAAGAATCCGGGGTCAGCATCTCATCCCCTAACACAATGTTGCCTTCCTCGTCCAGGCCAAATTCAAACTTGGTATCCGCAATAATAATCCCTCTGGTCAGCGCGTATTCCGCGCACTTCTTATATAGGGCAATGGTGTAGTCACGCAGCTTTTCCCCATACTCCCTGCCCTTGCCGGGGAAACGCTTCTCCAGATATTCCACGCTCTGCTCATAAGAAATATTTTCATCGTGGTCTCCGATCTCCGCCTTGGTGGAAGGAGTATAGATGGGCTCTGGCAGCTTATCCGACTCCTTCAATCCTTCCGGCAGCCTGATGCCGCACACCGTGCCGTCCTTCTGATAGCTGGCCCAACCGCTGCCGGTAATATATCCCCGCACAATACACTCCACGGGAAGCATCTCCAGCTTACGGCACATCATACTGTTGCCGTCAAAACGTTCCTGCTGAAAGAACTCCGGCATATCCTTTACATCTACGGAGATCATGTGGTTAGGCAGAATATCGCTGGTCATGTCAAACCAGAACCTGGACATCTGGGTCAGCACCGCCCCTTTTTTCGTCACCTGATTCTTGAGGATCACGTCAAAACAGCTGATCCTGTCTGTGGCCACCATGATCAGAGTATCCCCGTTGTCATAGATCTCCCGTACCTTTCCTTCCTTTATCGGCTTTAATTCCTGCATCCTTCTCCTCCTATTCTGCGTTCCGCATTTCCCTACTGGCACAACTTCTTCCAGAGCAACATCCGGCCACACGTGTTCGTATTTTTCTCTGTGCGTCGTCCGGGAACATGCTGTGTCTGAGTTCCGCGTTTTCCCTTCCGACACTATATTAACATTCCTGTTCCCGTTCTGCAATAACGTCATAGGCACTGTACATACAAAAATACAACTCCCGGTTGTATTTCCGGACAGGAACATTAAATCCTTTAAAAAATTCGTCTTTAATCTGCAAATCTATTCCGTAAAAACATTCCGAAAAGCTCTGAAAGTCTTACCCATGCCCTCTTCAAAGGAAGTATACTCCATCCCCAGTTCCCGGATGCTTCTGGAATTGTCATACAGTTCCGTCTCCGTTTCCCTGACTGCAAAAGGAAGGGGAATTCCCTGCTGCTGCGCCTGATCCGCTGTCACAGGCACTTCCTGAATCGAAAGATCGCTGACTTTCAAAAGCATGTCCATCAGGCTGTCATAGGATTCAGGCTCTTTACGACAGATATTGTAGGCTTTCCCGTAAGTCCGGGCATTCAACAGGCACCTTTGAATCGCCTCCGCCGCGTCCTTCACATACACCAGTTGAAACTGACCGTCCGCATCCGTGATTCTGGGCAAAATATGCTGACGCACCATCATCTGAATATAAGCGGACTCCCGGGGCGCATAATTGTAGGGGCCATAGAGAATCCCCGGCCGCAGAACTGTCCAGACCACCCCGTGGGCCTGGCATACCTGCCGCAATTCTTTCTCCAGCGCCACCTTCCCCGCAATGTAATCCCCGGCTTCGCCCGGCAGCCTCCTTTCCTCGAAGGGCGTGTCCTCCGTTTTATAGCCGCCGGTTCCCCTGCGATACACGTCCACGGTGCTGATCTGGATGTATTGACATGGCCTTACGGGCATATGATCCAGCACAGTGCAGATATCCCCTTCTACATAGGAGCAGAAATCCACCACCACGTCATACCTTTCTGTCATATTCCGCCACAGCGCCGGGTCTCTGCGGTCTCCCCTGATTTGCGCCGCCCCCATGTCCGCCATGGAATATGTCCCCCGGTTTACCACAGTAATTTCATGTCCTGCCGCCGCCAGCATTACAAACACCCTGCCATAAAAATAGCTGCCGCCAATCACCAGAATTTTCATATCTCAAATATTCCTCTTTCCTGTTATCCACAATTATCAGATGATCTTCCGATAATACGATTTTACAAAAATCATACAGCAGGCACGCCCCTTTTGAGCATACCTTGTTTACTTCATATACAGCCCCACCACTTTCATCTCCGCGTCATATCCCACTTGGAACGTCACATTCTGCTTTTCATATTGGGCCTTCACCATGACAACGGCATAGTCCTCCTCCTCGATCTTCTGGCCATTAACCACAGTATTGCCATACTGCACAAAAGCCCCACCGTTTCCGTAGGTTTCGGCGCAGGCTGACTCGATCTCCTCCACAGGCAGCACCTGCTGCAAATCCTCTCGAAAGGTCTCATACACCGCCTCATACTCCCCCGCGTTCAGCCAGTCAACAATCTGTATGGTCCGTGTCTCCAACTCTTCCTGCTGGAAAACCTCTGCCAGAGGTACCGTAGTGTTACCGCAGCCTGTCATCAATACCACCAGCATAATCACCAAAATGCATCCTATAATACTTCTTTTCATTCTATTACTTCTTCCTTTCGCTCTCTTACTTTTCTTTTCACTCTCTTACTTTTCTTTTCGCTCTCTTACTTCTTCTTTTCGCTCCCTTACTTCTTCCTTTCGCTCCCTTACTTCTTCCTTTCGCTCCCTTACTTCTTCCTTTCGCTCCCTTACCTCTTCCTTTCGCCCGTAATTCCGCCTGCTCCCTGCCTTTTAACCCTCTGATAACGCATATAATCCTCTTCACAACGATCAAACACGCCCTCTTCCTTCAGACGGTCATGCCACCTGTCCCAGATTTCCCGCAACTGCCGCTGATACGGTCTCCAGTCCGCTTCCATCTGCTCCTGCGTATAGTGCTGCCGGCAGTGTCTGTCCTGCCGGCCCTCCAGACAACGGCCGCCCTTTGGCCTCCGCTCATAAGGCAGGCTGCAGCCCCGGTCTGTAAGCGCCACGCATTCCCCCATGGCGTCTACGCCGATAAAGGTAAAACATTTGTGCCGCATACGGATATAATAACACAGGCCCTCCTGCCCTGTAAAGGAGTCAACTGCGCAATCACTTTCCAGAAGCCATGCCTCCAGTTTTCCCATATCTACTGTTCCCGGATTCTTCGTGTCCTCTTCTCTCCCCGGCTCCATCCCGGCCCGCCATATCTCCAGCTCCCGCAGCATATCCTCCGGGGCCAGGCTGCATCCATTGGCCTTGCAGCATGCTCCACCGCAGGCCGCGCAAAGTTCCGTGCTCTCATATCCTTTATCCACTATCAGAAACTCCCTTTCTTTTGCCCTGTACTGTGCTTAGATTCTCCTCATAAAAATTCAATATTTGCATGCTTACTTTTTGTTCCCCAATAAAAGTGAAAACGAGACTGCCTCTCGCCTGTATTATTTGGGGCATGATAAATCATGCGTTCTTGATCCCATATGGCTTCTATTTGTCTTGAAATGATTATACAGCATTCTCCTCCGAAAAGAAATATAAATCTATCTGTCAGATGTACTGACTTTAAAGATCCAGCGAAAACCACCCCGGGCTGTTCTGTTTTGCCACTCCCTTCAGGCACAGTCGCATCAGAATGGTCAGCAGGTTCTTGGAAAAGCTGTGAAAGCCCCTCTCCGTCAGCTTAACCTGCAGTTGTTCCCGAATTCTCTCCAGGGGCTGAGGGTACAGGTCCAGAGCCTCCAGCACCACCGCCTCCTCCGGTGTGATGGGGGGCAGCGCAGGGCCCCCGGCCGGCCTTGTCTGCCGGGCTGCACAGCAGGCCAGTTTCTCTGGAAAGGACTGACGCAGTCCCTCCATAAAGTCTCTGGGAGACAGAAATACCAGAGCGCCTTCTCTGACCAGCTTGTTGCAGCCGTCGCTGAGCCTGTCCGTGATCCTCCCCGGAACCGCATAAACCTCTCTCCCCTGTTCCAACGCCATATCCACCGTGATCAATGTGCCGCTCTTCTGCCGGGCTTCCACCACCACCAGCACGTCCGCAAGACCGCTGACAATCCGGTTACGGGGTGGAAAGAGCTGGGGCTTGGGAGCCGTACCCGGCGGATAAATAGAAAGGATTCCTCCCTGTGCCAGCATTCGGTCATATATAGGCTGATTTCCTTTAGGATAGCAGATATCCACTCCGTTGCCCAGGACGGCAAAGGATTCCCCGCCCGCCTCCAGCGCCGCCAGTTGGCTGATCCCATCTATACCCCTGGCCATACCGCTGATTACCTGCACACCTGCAATCCCCAGTTCCCTGCCCAGTTCCGTGGCTATAAAACGCCCGTAATCCGAACATTCCCTGGCTCCCACCACGGCTACCGCCAGTTTCCGGGACTGGGGCATCCGTCCTCTGTAGTAAATGCCAAAGGGATGGTCGGGAATGTTCCGCAGCCGCTCCGGGTATGCCGCTTCCGCTGTGCAGACAAAGGAAATCTGTTTCTCCAACAGTTCCTCAAACTCCCTGTCCACATCCCATTTGGTCCTTCCCTGTAACAGCTTTTCCGCCTTCCCCTTCTCCAATACCATGGCCAGATGTTTCTCCTGGGCTCCATATACCGCCGCGCCTGTACCAAAAGCCTCCAACAGCCGCTCCCTGCACGCCGTCCCAAGTCCGTTTACATTGGCCAGCCAATATAGATATTTGTCCATATCTTCTCTTTCCGTGTCTCCTGTCTATGTAAATTCATATATCTATGTCCGCAATCATGTTTAGCCCCCGGAATTCCCGCTTCCCGGCTTCTTCCACGCCCCAAGAGTAAGCCGATAGGCCAGCGCCTCCCCAAGATGTTCCTCCCGTATCCGCTCTGAATGTCCCAGATCCGCTATGGTCCTGGCTACTTTCAGAATCCTGTGATAAGTCCTGGCACTGAGTTCCAACCGCCTGTATGCAAGTTCCATCAGCTTTTTCTCCTGCCTGCCAAGTTCACAATACCGCTCCAGATCTGCCGCCTCCATGTCTCCGTTAAAGGAATACTTTTTCCCGCGGAAACGCTCTTCCTGCATGGCCCTGGCCTCCACCACCCTCTGGCGGATCCGGGCGCTGCACTCCCCCTGTCTGATGGATTGCAGCTTCTCCAGCTCGATCCGGCTGGTCTCCACATACATGTCCATGCGGTCCAGCAGTGGCCCGGAAAGCCGGCCCCAATACTTTGCCAGATCTCCCTCGCTGCACCGGCATCTATTTTTGTCAGGAAAATACCCGCACCTGCAGGGATTCATGGCACATACCAGCATAAAGTCCGCAGGATAGACACAGTTGCCCTGAGCGCGGGCAATATTGACCTGCCGGTCCTCCAGAGGCTGCCGCAGGCATTCCAGGATTGTTCTGGGGAATTCTGTGAGTTCATCGAGAAACAAGACACCCCTGTGAGCCAGAGAAATGGCTCCGGGACGGGCACGGACACCGCCGCCAATCAGAGCGGCTGCGGAAATCGTATGATGCGGGCTTTGGAATGGACGCCGCAGAATCAGTGGATTCTCCGGATCCAGCATCCCCGACACGCTGTAGATAGTGGTCACTTCAATACTTTCCTGCCAGGTCATGGGCGGCAGGATTCCTGCCATGGCCCGGGCAATCATACTCTTGCCACCCCCGGGCGGTCCGGACATCAGCAGGTTGTGGAATCCCGCCGCCGCGATCTCCGCTGCCCTTCTGGCAACCTCCTGGCCCTTGATCTCCGAAAAGTCACTGCCTGGTCCATGCCCCTCCTGCCCCAGAAGTTCCCGGGTAGTGCAGGGCTGTGAAGGCAGCAGCTCCTCCTGTCTGTCGGTGTCCGTCTCCTGCAGAAACGCCGTCAACTGGCAGATACTGCGGACACCTCTGACCCGTGTGCCCGGTATCACTCCGCCTTCCATCCGATTGTCCCAGGGGATGATGCAGGTGCCTATCCCCCGCAGGGCTGCCTCCCTCACAATGGGCAATATACCACTGACGGGCCTGATCTCCCCGTCCAGCCCCAGTTCCCCCACAAACAGGATATCCCTGGTGGCCTCCTCTTTAAAATAGCCCAGGGTCTGCAGGATGCCTATGGCGATCGGCACATCAAAGCCTGTGCCGTCTTTCTTCAGGTTTGCAGGGGCAAGGTTGATGGTGATCTTTTTGGGAGGAATGTCAAAATCCGCGTTTTTCAACGCCACCTGCACCCGCTCTCTGGCCTCCCGCACCTCACTGCCCAGAGAGCCCACCATGGAAAAACCCGGCAGTCCTGTGGATATATCCACCTCCACATGCACCAGGCTGGCCTCAATGCCAAAGAGAGCCCCCGTCAATATAGAACTGTACATAAAATCTCCTTTCCTGCGTTTTTCATTCCTGCCTGAATAATGGGGAATAAAGGAAAATAAAAACATGCCTGATGTTTCATCAAAGAATTTGAATAGAAATATGCTTTTCAAATACTGTAGCAGAGATGACAAATTTTTGCAATCCCTTTTTGTTGAGTTTATACTAATTTTATATTTTGTCTGCAAAAATATTATATAACTTTTACAACAAATGACATAACATGTAGGTTAAACACACAACCAGCTCCCATGTCATGTCAGTGCCGCCGTCAAAAAATACCTCCAAAGTAGATAATTTATTCTTTCTACTTTAGAGGTATTCTATCAAATAGAGGTATCCTATCAAAGTTCACGAACGGGATTACAATTTTTCACTGTTCAAAGGCCTATGCTACTGCTCCACAAGTTCCAGCAGCTTGCCTGTTATATCCGCCATATTGGAGGACGCCTGCTTTGTGTTCTGAGAAATCTGTACATTTTCCTCCACCACGCCCGTGATTCGACCGATCTGGCTGACCGCGCCCGCCACAATATCCACATTCTGCCTCACCATCTCCGTGATAGCCAGCACATCCCGATTGGATTTCTCCACATCCCGGGCCACCACGCCAAAAGCATTCACGGTCTGGTCAGTGATCTTCTTTCCGCTCTCCACGGCCTGGATGGAATTGGTGATCAGTTCGTTGGTCTCCCTGGCAGCCTGGGCGCTCCTGGCGGCCAGTTCTCCCACCTGGGCCGCCACTACAGCAAAGCCCTTACCCAACTCTCCGGCCCTGGCCGCCTCGATGGAAGCATTCAGGGACAACATATTGGTCTGCTGGGCGATGGAGTTTATCTCGCCGATAATCTTCTCAATGGCGGCGGACATTTCGCTGATCCGCAGCATGGAGTCGCTGAGCAGCCGCATCTGCTCCTGCGTCTGGGCAATCCGCTCAGAGGTGTGGCCAGTTTCCTCCGAGATGTCCATGGCAGCTTCCACGCTGCCGCTCAGTTCCCTGGTCAGCCGGTCCATGATCTCTTTCAGATCCTCCACTGCCTTTTCCTGCTCCTCTGTGCCCTGGGTAATATGTTCCGCATTCTCCAGGTTTTCCCCGGACACGGAATCCAGCTCCTCGCAGGCGCTCTTCACATTGCGGATCAGCATCTGGGTGTTTTCCATATCCTTTTTCTGCTGCTCCAGCAACTCCTCATTTTCCTGCATGTTCCGGCTGATATTCTCCACCATCTTGTTGATGCTGTCAGAAAGCATCACAAACTCCGGATTTCCGTCCTCATGGACAACAAGGCTGAAATCCCCCTCCGCAATCTTTTTCATGGAATTGGTGATGCGATTGATGCCCTGAACAATCTTGCCGTCCACCATAAGATTGATCAGCACCAGCAGGATTCCGAAAATCAGCAGCATGCTCAGAGATACCACCAGGGTCTGGCTGCTCCGCTGGGCATAGTACTCGCTGACAGGCAGAAAAGTACCGATGATCCTGCCCTCATACTCTTCCGCCACATAATATCCGCTGACACCGTCTATCCTGGCTCTTCCCCGGCCCACCGTTTTCGCCGGAAAGCCCGCGTCAGGGGCGGAGGTTCCGATCAGCGCCGCATTGGGATGAGCCAGAATCAGGCCGCTGGCAACGTCGATGGCATACACATAGCCCCTGTCGCCAAAGTCCACATCCCTGAGCACCACATCCAGAGCAGTGCTCGCAAGCATTTCCTCCAGGACCTCGGGCCTAACGCCCACCTGCACCAGCCCTTTATCATCCCTGCGGGCCACACCAATGTACTGCATGACCACGCCCTCCGCCACATTCACCTGGGGCTCCTGGGCAATCTCGATGGAGGGATCGTCCACGATGACCATGAAAGCATTGGACTGCTCCCCGCTCTTCATATCAAAACCTATATAGGCGTCAATGGTGCTGCCGGTAATGATCCCGTCCTCGTCGATGATATGTAACTCATTCACCTGCAGTCTGTCCTTGATCTCATTGAGCCTGGCGGCGTTATCCGCAAGGGTTTTGTCTGTGGCAAGCATATCTGCGAAAGCCCTGGTCTTGGCCAGATTGTCCTGACTGAGATTGTCGGTAAGCCGCTGAATATTCTCCTGATTGCTGATCAGCTTTTCCCGCACATCCTGCAGCTTATCCCGGCTGGAAGCCGTGTTGTTTCTCTGGGTAATCACGGTCTGTAATGCAAAGACAGAAGTGATGGTGACAAGAAGCGCAGCCAACATGTAGGCAAAAAGTCGTTGTGTAAAAATTTTTTTCATAACAGTGCTTTCCCTTCTAAATTTTCAGTCTCGCATATCCCCTCTCAGCGCACTTCCCAGGCATATGCCAATATTTATTCATGCTGCAAACACTTACTGTAAGTTTATATGAAAAAGAAAAGAAACGCAATGGGAAATTTCGATTTCAGACAAGTACTACAGCAAAAAAATCCGATCCAGCGTCCCAGCCCGGGCTGTCTCATGGACCCGCACCGCCAGATTGCCTGCGCTGCCATACAGGTAGTCCAGAAGATCCCCATCTTCCGGATAAAACTGCCGCGCCAGCTCCCCGATCACACGCTTTACCTCCTCTTCCACCCGGGAAACGGAATCCGCTGAAAACCGCCTGCACAGCCTCCCGTACTCTTCCAGGCTGAAGCCGTTCTCCTGAAGGGGCTTTTGTAAAAACAAATGGCCCAGGAAATTCCCCAGCAGGATTTCACAGATGTTGTCGTACATCAGGGGATACTGTGGATCATGCCTCTCCAGCACCGCCCGCGTATAGGCCCTGTCAAACCTGCCCAGGAACCGCTGCTCCGCTGATATGGCGCGAAGAAAGTGCCATACTGCATCCGCTCCCCTGTAGGGACTCAGATCCACCAACACCGGATAATCCAGTGTGAGCAGGGTATCCTGAGGACAGAATTTCGCATCATACCACTTTAGGAATTCGGGGATCCCCTTCCGCACCGTGTCCTCCAGGCACTTTACTCCATATGCCTCAAAGGAGGGAGACAATTCGTTGAACAAATCCCTGATCCGTCCCATTCTCTCCAGCACCAGTTCCGCGCCTATGGCATATTGTTCCTGCAGGGAAATATCTCTGCGTGAAACCACGTCTGAAGCGTGGTTCTCATACGCCTCCAGACAGTAGATCACAGCCTCCATCAGCATCTGCGCCTTTTCATAACTTATGGACGTATTCTCAAAACCGGCATATTTCCTAGCCAGCTTTGACACAATGAGCATCAATTCTTCTACTCTGTATTCCATACAATCCCCCTTCCCCCATTCACCGTCTCAATCGTTCACCTGTGACAGCGCCAGCAGATACAGTTCCCTATCCCATCTCTGAACAATGTCAAACCGGGCGAACTCCCCTCTGCCCTGGGTTTCGGAATGTCCCCCATAGCCCGCCCGGATGGCCTGGGCAAAGAGATCCAGATTTGTGGTAATATTATATCAGAAAAAACCGCAGGAACTGAGTTTTAGAATCAGTCCCTGCGGTTTTTTCTATCAGGCAGCATTAATACAAACTCTTCCGGATCCGGCGCATCTCCTCCCACACATTGTCTCCGTAGTTGCTGACCAGCACAGTCATTGTCTTTTTACGGGGATGATATTCCGTGAGAAAACTCACTCCCGGGTCACAGCCCTGGAAATAGGGGATGTCAAATCCTCCGCCGTCTATGATCCATACGCCATAACCGTAAGCTCCCTCCTCCGAATCCGTCCCCTGGCCGCTCTGTCTGCGGAGCATTCGGGAAACCATATCAGGAGAAAGCAGTTTCTCGCCGATAAGTCCCTGCCAGAAGCGCAAAATGTCCGGCACCGTGACAAAAGCACCCCCTGCGCCTGTGCCCTTTGCGTCCACACTGTAAATATTGGTTCGATACCCACCCGTACCAGCGTCATAAATATAGTTGGCCGCACAGCCCCCGGGCAGCCGGTCCAGTTCGTAATAGCCGGTATCTCCCATGCCGCAGGGCTCAAACACATTCTGCCGCAGGCATACATCGAACTCCATGCCGGTGATTTTCTCCAGTATCATAGCCAGCAGCACATAACCGGTATTATTGTACTGAAACCGCTCTCCTCTTGGATACATCATCTCCTTGTGAATAAACAGGGGAAGCAGATCGGCGTTATGTCGGATTCTGTAATTGGGAAAATCCCTCCACAGTTCCTCATATTCCTCCATGATACTCTCGTCAAAATAATCCGGCACCCCCGATGTGTGCGTGAGCAACTGTTCTACCGTCACCAGAGGATCCATACGGTGCAGGTCCATATCCAACAAATCCCCCAGCGTATCCCCAAAACGCAGCCTTCCCTGTTCGATCAGCTGCAGTATTCCCACAGCCACAAACACCTTCCCGGCGGAAGCGCTGGCAAACCTGGTGTGCAATGTGTTGGGGACCCGGTTCGCCAGATCCGCATAGCCCGTCACCCTTTCAAAAAGGGTCTCTCCCTCCCTGACTACCACTTCTGCCCCTCTGAATTCCTGTTGTAATACATTTTCCAAATGCAACCTGTTTCCGTCCATTTTTATTCTTCTACCTCCCTAAATTCTGTGTTATTGTGTTTTCCATATCCGGTCTGCCAAGTATTCGTCTATATTTGGTCTATCTTGCATTCCTCCGTATCCGGTTTGCCATGTATTCCTCCATATCCGGCCGTAAATTCCGGGATTCAGGCTTAATTCCTGTCCCAAAACGTCCACCCCACACAGGGTTCGAACCCGATTTTCTCATAAAAGAGATTTCCCCCTCCTGTCATATGGGTAGCCCCCAGAGGCTTCAACCGGCGCTGCAGTTCTGACAACGCGGCGCTGGCCAGCCCCCGGCCCCGATACTCCGGAACCGTACACAGAGGTTCCATGTAAGCCAGGTGATTTTCCGGCGTCCACCACATGCCCGCAAAGCACACATATTGTTGCTGCTCATTTTCGATTGCCACCGCATGGTGTGGCGTGGCATGAGGCGCGGCCATAATTCTCCGCGTACTCTCCTCCTCCCCGTCCCAGGGCCCCTCTTCCTGCTCATGGTCAAATCCCTTCCAGCAGCACTCCGCAATCTTTCCGGGCTCCAGCCTCTCCGGCTCCACAAAATGAAATCCCTCCGGCAGAAGAAAATCCAGAGAGTTTTCAAAGTCAAACACCCTTTCATTATAGCCTCCGCTGTTGTGATAGCCAGCCTTTGCCGCAGCGTCCATAATAGCCCTTTGCCCCTCAAAAAGCACCAGACGCTGCTTACCCTCTATCTTGGGCATATCACTGCCCGCATAAGCCACCATTTCCTTTGCCAGTTCGTCATATCCCGGCCGCAGACTGAAATAGATATCGTTCACGGGATTCTCGTAAAAGACCAGGGCCACGATTCTACCTGCGTCCTCCCATATGCGGTATCTATAGGTAAGCGAAGTATCCATCCAACTGCTGGACAGAGCATACTCCAGAAACGGAGCCGGGACACCGTTACGCCAGTCCCGTTCATACACCTCTATCATAAACTGCCTTACATCCATAAAATCCCTTAAAATCCTGAAATTCCTGAATTTTATACTTTTCATTCTCTTTCCTCCATTCCCGAAGCGCCGTCATTTTGCCTTCCCTGGGGAATACCCTTTTTCCAGTTTTAAAGTGTAGCACGCAAAATCCGATTGGTCAACCCCGGTTCTCTTTTTCGCCCCATTCCCGGCTGTCCCTCCACACAGGCGCAGGCCCAGACCCAGACCCTGCGCCGGTTCTTGACTCTTCCGGCCCCGTATGGTATGCTTATTTCAGTGACTGCCGGGGATTCCGCTCCGGCAGTCCATATACTTAAAAAATGGTCACTGTAAGGGAGGCATCCAAATGTTCAGAAAAATGCGCAGAAACAAGCAGCAACTCAGCGAGAGGGAAAGCATCAAGATTCTGGAAAGCGCAACTGCAGGCATATTGGCTCTGTCCGGGGATGGGGACTATCCCTATGCGGTTCCCATCAGCTACGTATACAGTGGTTCCAAACTCTATTTTCACAGCGCTGTAAGCGGGCACAAGATAGACGCCATACGGAAATCCGACAAGGCTTCTTTCTGCGTCATCTCCCAGGACCACATTGTGCCGGAGGAATACACCACCTACTACAAAAGTGTGGTCGCTTTCGGTCGGATCCGAGTGCTGACAGAGGAAACGGAAAAAAGAGCAGCCATAGAACTCCTGGCTGAAAAATACCATCCCGCCGGCACTCCCAAAGAACGCAGCGCCACCATCAGCGAAGCCTGGCCACGCCTGGCCCTGTTGGAGCTTCGCATAGAGCATATGACAGGCAAGGCCGCCAGAGAACTCATGAATTGACCCCGGCTTTCCTGCCCGTTCCTCACGAATGATCTTTCCGATTCCACAGCATGGCAAACCCCAGCAGCGCCAATCCCGTCACGCCAAATTCAGAAAGATCAGCATCACGCAGATCCTGCCCCTTTAATTAAGGCATTGACTTGAAAATCCAATAGGGCAGGGTATATAGAAATAGGTGCCCTGCACGTGACCACCCTGAATAATAACTCAGGCAGCCTGATCTTTAGATCTGCAGATAAACCCAGGCTTTCGTATCCCGAAAATATTCCTTCTCTATGACAACATAATCCATCCATATATCCTCCTGCGACTTTATCCCCATTTTAATGCCTTCCTGCACAATCTGAAAAGATATGATTTCCTCCCTATCCTCCAGATAGTTTTTCAGTGTATCCGCTCTTTCCCAGCCCCTTTCGATTGCCCTCTCACGCCGCGTCTTCTCCTCCGCTGTCAGATAACCGTGAATCAACGCGTCGGCAGACCAGTCTGCAAAAATCTGCATAAACTCTTCCTTCTGCAAAAGCCCTGTCACCGTCACATATTCTCCGCTCTGTTTATCCACCATGATGGGCATCTGTATATTCCTCCCGCCGCAGGATAACTGTACCTGTCCGCTGACCAGACGCCTGTTATAAAAAACAGGGGCCGCGTACATAAGGACATCCATCTGCTGTTCCGGATCAGAGTAATGCTGTTTGAAAGCCCGGAGCAGTTCGTACTCTCTCTCCCAGATCAGGCTGTTGATATGGTGTTCCTCCAGCAGATTTTCGCAAGCATACTGAAAGCTGCTGCTATAATATCTCAGGTGCGTTCCATCCTGCATAAAAACATCATCTACACTCTCCCAGCTTCCTTCGCAATAATGCAATCTGCGTCCTCCATCTCCAAAATAGGACAACATGCCCATCTTCCCATAATTTTCAACACTGCCGATCAGGAGAGAATCGTCGTAGGCATCCCTGTAATAGGAGGACAATATATAAAACATCTTTTTCTCCTGATCATACTGAAATCTGAGCAGTGCATTCGTAAAAGGCGAACGCCCCACAAAGTACTCCAACTGCAACACCTCCTCATCCACAAATCCCACTTCCACCAGAGTAAGCGCGGTGTCCCAGTACTCAATACTGTTTGACAATCTGATCTGCTCATAGCCTCCGTCCTCCAAAGACAACAAAAGCCAGAAAGAAGCTGCGTAGTACGTGGAGGAATGTTCATAGGGGCTAAAGCCCTCATACCTTGTTTCCTCCTCGTAATCATCCGGATACAATACTGCGACATAGTCCATTCTGCCATCATGGTTCAGGTCGCTGACTCCAATCATGTTCCATGAATTTTTCCCGTACAACAGGCTGTATCCCTTCGGCTTGTACTTTTCCACAACCTCCAGCGACGCCTCGTTGACCGATAGCTGGCAGGGAATGCGCCTTGTCTGTTCCCGCAGAAAATCCGCAATGCAGCTTTCCTTTTCCACCGTCACATCAACAAACATCCCATCTTTCCGATCAATACGGTACAACTTATCCCCGGTGTGCCAGAATTCCTGTATTTCACCGTCCACCTTCCCTGCCAGACAAGCCTCCGCCTCCTGTCTGCGCAGCTCTTTTTCCTCCTCCGTATCCGTCTTTCCATCATCATAGATATAATCCACCCTGCTATAGCGCAGCACATCCTCATTGACAATGTAATCCGGCAGATCCTTTTCACAGGCGCTATCCGTCTGATAGGTGAACCACAGACCGCCATCCGGCAGCGTGCGGCATTGGTATTTCTGTTTTTCCTCCAGATCCCCGTCTGCTATCGCTATCTGAAATACATGCATCCCATCCTCATCATATCCCGCCTGCAGCACGCCGGCATATGCCTCGGAAAATATGTAGATGGCGCCTATCGTCTCCTGATAAACCGTATCGCCGGAGTCTCTCCCCCTGTTCCCCGCCAGCATATCATCCAGCGTTTCTATGGAAGCGGTATACAATTCCTTCTGTTTCGCCCTGAGTTCCTCCTTCGGATCAGCTTCTGCCAACTCCAGCTCTCCCCCATTGCCTGCTACTGCCGTCTCCCCTGCTTCCGTGGCAGCTTCTCTCCCTTCCTCCAATGTATTCTCATCTGAGCCGTCCGTTTTCCCGCAGGCTTTAAGCGATATCGAACAAAACACAAGCACTGTTAAAAAGAGCAGTATTTTTTTCATTCTTATGGATTCCTTTCGCCGGATACAGGTATGTTTTTCTATAAGGCCTATCGACAAATTCCTGAGTTTTCTACACAGTTATCATAGGAATTTCTTTTCGCATTTTTCTAACAGGAATTGACAAAACGGGCGCAAAAAAACAGGAAACCTTTTCATGATTTCCTGTTTTCACATTGCCACTGACAGCGGCGGTTACTCGGTTGTCATTCCCCGGAAGCAAACTTGTAACCCATGCCCGGAACGGTTTTTTATGCAGGCGGGCTGGCGGCGGCTCCTACTTGTCTGCCGGCAGCTTGAACTTGGCAATCAGCGAATCCAGTGTGGACGCCTGGGCAGACAGTTCCTGACTGGTTGCGGAAGATTCCTCCGCCAGCGCCGCGTTGGTTTGGATTACATCCGATATCTGGTTGACGCCGATCTCCGCCTCCTTCATAGTGGCGGCCTGGTTCTCAGAGATAACGCTCACATCCCTGGAAGAGTCGGCCACTGTCCGGATGCCTTCCACCACCGTCTGAATGGATTCCACGGCGCGTCCCGCCACTTTGTTGCCGTTTTCCACTTCCTGCATGGTGCCCTCGATCAGGGCCCTGGTGTCCACCGCCGACTTGCTGCTCTGCTCCGCAAGCTGCCTGATCTGATCCGCCACCACGGAGAAGCCTCTGCCTGCCTCCCCTGCTCTTGCTGCCTCGATGGAAGCATTCAGGGAAAGTAGATTGGTCTGGGAAGCGATACTCTCAATCTCGGAAATAATGTTGCCGATCTTCTTGGAGGCCTCGCTGATGCGATTCATGGCTTCCACCATCTCCCGCATGTCAGCGCTGCTCTCATCAGCCACATCGGCATACTTCTGAGACTGCTGATACGCCTCCCGGGCAGAAACTGCCGCCGTCTGCGCAGCATCCGCAATGGTGGTGATGGTAGCCTGCAGCTCTTCCACGGCGCCTGCCTGCTCCGTGGCTCCCTCCGCCAGGCTTACCGCCGTCTCCGCCAAATTGCCGGAACCCTCGGTCACCTGCACGGAGGACTCCTCTATAAACCGCAGAGTCTCGATCATACGATATTTCAACTGCTTTAAGGAACCATATAACTGCTTGAAATCGCCTATGTACCTGGAGCCGTCTTTGGAACTCACGGTAAAGTCAGAGTTGGCCATCTCACCCAGAATATGTTCGATGTCAGATATAATAAAGTCAAGGGACTCTGCCATCTCCTTGGCAGACCTGATCATCTCCGCCACCTCATCCTCGGAATCCGTCTCGGGGAACGGGCTGTACAGATCCCCCTTGGCGAAACTCTCCAGACGATTGCCCAGCTTAACCAGAGGTTCGGAAATCCCCACCGCAATGTTCCTCCCCAGCCGCAGGGAAAAGGTGATGGCCAGGATAATTGTCACCACAATAGCCGCCACCAACAGCACGCAGACCACCGTCATGGTAGTAGAAATGACGTTTCCCCGGTCAACCTTCACGTCCATAATAGAGGTCAGCTGGTTATTGATGTCATCAAACAGAGGCATCAATTCCGTCATGGCCCTGGTCTGCGCCAGTTTGGATTGTTCGATATCCGAAACAGCGCCCAGTTCCAGTATCTCTTTCTCCAGCGCCCAATATTCAGTCAGCTTTTCGGAGATATCCCTGTAAATACCCTTGTTCTCTTTGGAGACCATGAATTCCTCCAAATCCGCGAAACTCTGGGTGAACATCTCCACATACTTATCATGTGCATTGTGCATGCTGCCCACGTCTTCCAGATCGTCATACCCGATACATCCCCGCAGCGCAGACCTGGTCTCCGAAAAATACGTCATGGTCTTGCCCACATCCCCCTGGGCAAAGCCGTAATTTTTCAGCGCCCCGGCATAGATTACGGCCACTATGATCAGCACCGCCAGTACCACCACCGAAACCGCCGCCGGGATGGCTGACGCAACCAAAAATGAGTGCGTCAACCGTTCTTTAATACGATACCTATTCAGTTTTTTTGACATTTCCCTTCCTCCTTATACCCTTTCTCTAGCCCTCATATGAGACATATGACGGCAACCAGCCCTCTTTAACGAATCTATCTGATCAGTTAATAGTATAGCATGAAAAAATATCTTTGTAAATGTACTCCAGTTCTATTTTTGTAAAGCCTGCTCCTTTTTCCTCAATCCCCTTTTTGCCGGGTTGTCGATGAGGGCTCCCTCCCTTTCAAAACGGGAACCATGACAGGGACAGTCCCAGCTGTGCTCCTGTGGATTCCATTTCAGGGCACAGCCCATATGGGGACAGCGCTTCATGGTGGGAGTCAGGAGATTGGTCACAGCTTCCAGCCCGTTTATCAGAAGCTGCGGTCTCAACATACTGCGGCTGGGGGAAAATGCCGCAGCCCAGTCGTTGGCCTTCCCCTGGACCAGGTCGCAGAGCAGCAACGCCGCCGCCATGGAGGTGGTCATGCCCCATTTCTGGAAGCCGGTGGCCACCAGCAAATCAGACATACCGGCTGCATACCGGCCGATATAGGGCATCTTGTCCAGGCTCATGCAGTCCTGCGCCGACCATCGGTACTTTTCCCTGGCGTCCGGGTAAGCCTCCGCCGCAAATGCCTCCAGCTCCCGCCATCCCCCGCCCTTTTTACCCGTGCGGTGCCCGCCGCCACCCAGCAAAAGCAGTTCTCCATAATTGCGGAAGGACAGTCCGTCCCGGGCCTCGTCCACATACATACCTCCCACGTCCGCCGCCTGCTCCAGCGCCAGCACATAGGAACGGCGCTGATACAGTTTTAAAAAATAGCTTCCGTGCCGGTTAATAAAGGGAAAATGGGTGGCTACAATAAACCGGTCCGCCCGGATCTTTCCCCGGGCGGTGAACGCTGTGTGGCCCTCTATATTCTCAACAAAAGTATGCTCATAGATGGGGAGCCCCTCCTGGATCCCGGCGATAAATTCCAGCGGATGGAACTGGGCCTGTCGTGGAAAGGCCACCGCCCCCTTCACAGGCAGAGGCAGGGGCAGCCGCTGCGCAAACTCCGCCGGAAAGCCCAGGGAGTTCACCGCCCGGACCTCCCGTTCCAACATCCCCTGATCCCTCAGAGAATACACATATGCGGTTTTTTCCTCAAACCCACAGGAAATGCTCCCGCAGAGCCGCCTGTACTCCTCCACCCCTCTCTCGTTGGCCTCCAGGTAGATCCCGGCCCGCTCTCTCCCCAGAGAACGGATCAGGCCATCGTACACCAGCCCGTGCTGGGAGGTGATCTTGGCGGTGGTATTTTTCGTCATCCCGCTAGCAATCTCCTCTCCTTCCACCAGCAGACAGTCTACCCCCGCCTTTTTTAAAAAATAAGTACACAGGATACCGCAAAGTCCCCCGCCGATGACCAGCACATCCGTGCTGGCGTCTCCCTGCAGCGCCTCATGCTTCTTTAAAGACACCGTGTCGGTCCAAACAGATTTTCCCATAAAAAATCCCCCGTTCTATAGAATAAACTATAGTCTATGGAGGATTCCTTTTTTTATCCAGATCAGCAGGGAACTTTCCCGGATGGTTCTATATTTTATTTTCCATGGCGTCCGGGTCCTGGGCGAACTGGATGGCCAGTTCCCGGTCAATTCTGCCCTCATAGTAAAGCTGGGAGATGGCCTCGTCCATAGTGATCATGCCCATCTTGCGGTTGGTCTGCATAACGGAAGCCAGTTGGTGGGACTTACCCTCCCGGATCAGATTGCGCACCGCATGGTTGGCATGCATGACCTCAAAAGCCGCCACCCGTCCCCTGCCGTCCGCCGTGGGAATCAGCTGCTGGGAAATCACCGCCTCCAGCACATTGGCAAGCTGCACCCGGATTTGCTGCTGCTGATGAGGCGGAAAAACATCGATCACCCGGTCCACCGTGCTGGCAGCGCCGATGGTATGTAGGGTAGACAGAACCAGATGGCCTGTCTCCGCCGCCGTGATGGCCACACTGATCGTCTCAAAATCACGCATCTCTCCCACCAGGATCACATCGGGATCCTCGCGCAGGGCTGCGCGCAGGGCATTGGCGTAACTCTCGGAGTCCAGACCGATCTCCCTCTGGTTGACCATGGACATCTTGTGCTGATGCAGATACTCGATGGGATCCTCCAGCGTGATCACATGGGCGTCCCTGTTGTTGTTGATCTTATCAATAATAGCCGCCAGAGTGGTGGACTTACCGCTGCCGGTGGGGCCCGTCACCAGGATCAAACCTCTCTTTCTCTGGTACAGGTCCACTACGGACACGGGCACTCCCAGTTCCTCGGGAGCAGGCACCTTGGTGCCCACCAGACGAAAAGCCATGGCCACAGACCCTCTCTGTTTATAGGCGTTGACCCTGTAGCGCCCCACATTGGGGATGGAGAAGGACATATCATATTCACCCCTCTCCTCAAAGCGGTCTCTCTGGGTTTCCGTCATGATAGACAGCAACACATCCAGCGTATCCGCCGGCAGCATCCTGGGATAATTCATGGTAATAAGATTGCCGTTTACCCGCATTTTGGGAGGTATCCCCACCGTCAGATGCACATCCGACGCCCCCGCCTCCTTAGCCGCTGACAGGATTTCTTCAATAGTAGGCATATATTTTCCTCTTTCCAATGATTTAGATTCCGCAATCCACTCTGGCAGTATCATGCCTCAGAACATATCGGCCGCCCCGGCATCCATCAATCCTGCACCTGTACAGGGCCCTGTTCGACGAGTTCCTCCCATAAACGAAAGCGATTGCCAACAAAATTATTGTACACGAAAAAATGCAATATGGCAAGCATCTATTCGTATGGAAACCTTTCCTGGAAATATTTCTTAGAAGCCTTTATTAGAAACCTTTATTAGGGAAACCTTTACTTAGAAACCTTACTGCCCGGCAGGGCGGAAGCCATCCTCCAAACCATCCCCCCGCAGTTCGATCCGGGGCTGGGTAGGAGCGGCCGGAAAACAGGCATAGCCCGTCCGATCCCCCATGGCAGGACGATAAAATGTGATACCGCCCAGCTCATAGGTTGTCAGTTCATAACTGCCATAATCCTGCTGCCAGACATAGGCGTCAATCAGATAATTACCGCGGATATAGTCGCCCATCATCACCAGCTTGTAACATCCATACAGGCAGACAAGGGCGTAGAGCGCCTGCTGCCTGCGCAGAGGCTGCAGGATCACCCCTGCCATCAGCAAGTCCACCAGCAGCACATAGGCATAACCGTACCGCAGGATCGGGGCGCTATACTGCCAGAACCCATAGGAGCTGATCACCGTAGCCAGCACCAGCAGAATATCCAGGTTCTCTTTTTTCTTTTTTAACAAACTGAGTATGGCATACCCCAAAAACAGCGGGATACAGGCCATATCCCCCAGGATCAGCAGCTTCTCCATGCCAGACAAAGCGCCGAACCAACCCGGAAACCACTCCCGCATGGGCATGTCCACCAGAGCCGCGTTATTCAGCGCCCGCCCCCAGGTCTTGATCTGCGCAGCGTCCAGCGCAATGGGGCCGGCCGGCATTTTCCAATCCACGGAAAAAAGGTCCAGCGCCGGGAAGGGATACAGAAGCCAGCCGGATATCACCACCGTCCGGGCCATCCAGGGCAGACACACCAGCAGTCCCAGTCCCAGATACAACAGAATCTCCCCCCGGCGTTTATCCCGGAGCAGCGATACGGCAGGTTTAAATACCAGCAGCAGGATCAGGCCCGCAGTCAGTTTCAGCGTCAGGGCATAGACGCCCGCCACGCACAGAAGCGCGTAAGGAACCACCTCTTCTCCCCGGGCCCGGCCGTTCCGTTCCAGACACAGGAGCCACTTGATTACGATGAAGAAAAGGGTACACATAATCAGATAATCGGAACTGGGCGCCGTCACCTCATCCCAGATGGTGGCCAGGTAATAGACGGCGCCGATCATGGCATAATCAGCCAGCCGCAGCTTTTTCTCCCTCCAGGTCCGGCCCAGTTCCAGAGCCGTACCGCTGAGAAGCAGGGCAAAGAAGCCGCTGGCAGTATGCAGGGAGCGGCCCAGCAGCCATTTCATGCTGTACAGAGCGTTCACGGCAAAGGCAGCGCTGTTGTAAGCGAATCTCTCATGCAGATTGCCAAGTCCCGGCACCACGCCGTATTCCTCGATCCAGCGGATACTCTGGGCATGGTAAAGATCCGAGTCGTAGGCCATATAGCCTCTGGAAGAGAAATAAGCCCACAGCAGGAAAAGAACGGGCAGCAGCACCTTTTTCACAACGGGAGTCTCCCGCCACCAGTCCTTCAATCTCCGTGAAATCTGCCTTCTCAGCAGTAAAAGCACCCCAAGGCAAACCGCCGCAAGTATCCCGTTGGCAACGGCGCCCACTTTATAAAAAAGACTGAAAACCTCCGCATACTCGGTCACCGCTACCAGCCCCGCCATCAGGATGCTGTCCAGCCCCCGCATCCGATAACGCAGTTTTTTCTCCACCAGATACTCTATGCCGGATCCGATGCAAAATGTGGTCAATATGATATAAATCCAGTTCAGTCCTACGCTCAGCATGTGTTTTCCCCTCCTGGCTGAAGAATCCTGTACGCCGGGAATCCAGCACCCGGGAGTTCAAAGAGATGTACAAAAGGGTTCTCAAATATTTGCTATTATATACCATGCGGAGCGTGAATGCAACTTGCAGGCCATACTATTTTCTCTTTACTTTTCTTCCTTTTCTTCGGATCCTCAGGGCAAAAGTTCCCCCGGAAATCATACAGGTACCCGCGATACTGCCAATGAACAAAGGTCTGTTATAAAACCAGCGGATAAAGGCATTGGAAGAAATCAGAAAGCGGATGGGCTGCGTTTGGGTCACATTTCCGGCAGCGTCCCTGGCCAGAATATACACCGTCTGGGTATTTCCCATTTCCCTGATCTCGTATTCCACTCTGCCGTAACTCTCCGCCAGCTGTCCCTCGTCATAGCTGGCCGCCAGCGCTCCGTTTAAATAGATTTCCACCCCTTCCAGGTATATATTGTCCACTGCGTCTACACTCAGGATTCTGCCTGTTTCCGCATAGGAGCCTCCGTCCTCGATACCCCCTGTCACCACGCTGGGAGATGTCTTATCCACAACAAATTCAATATTCATCTCTTTCAGACGGTTGGTGGTATCATTGGTAGCCTGATCGACAGACTGGAGCGTTACCACATATACGCCCTCAGAATCAAAATTGCTGCCCGGGATCTCATAGTGGTACTCCTTCCACGCAAATGTGTCCCCGCTCTCCCGAATCAAATAATCCTCATTCTGCCTGAGCACTCTCACATTGCCGTCACAGCTGTAACTGATCTCCTGGTGCTCCAGCGTGTCCACATTGATCTCCGTCACGGTCAGTCCCGGTCCCTGGTTGACATAATACTGTTCTATAACGCTCTGGGTATCCTCACCGAAAACATATACGGAGCCAAACCGGTTGACCGAGAACCAAATGCTCTCCGCTGTAATGTTTCCCGCCTTATCCGTAACAGACGCCTCCAGTGTATATAAATCATCCATTTCCGGAACATGCGCAAAGTCCGCAAGTTCGATGGTCTGTCCTTCTGGAGTTGGGGTACTGGAATACTCTGTTTCCACAGGCCCATGATTGACCCCCGTAACATATATCTCCAGTTCCTGGGCGTCAAAATTTTTGTCGGAGCAGGTGATCACGGGAGCAACGATACCATTGTTGGCGGACTGGTCTTGTATGCCGCTGATCTCCAGCCTGGGAGCCGTCAAATCAATTACAAACCGGTCGCCGGCATAAGCCTCCGCCGCATTGCCCGCCAGATCCACACAACTAATGTCAAAAGAGTAATCTCCGTCCACGTCAAAGGGAATCTCGCACACATACAGATCCGTGCCATTGTTCCGCCATGAAGAGGGGTTTTTTACCACCCCGTCCGGGGAATTGACTGACAGCTGCACACCGGCGCTGTTAAAATTATGTTCCCTCACCGTAATGACTGCGTTTCTGGCCTCCTTATAATAAAAGCCATTTTGGGATTCCATGTTGTCGTAACTCACCTGTATCACCGGCAGCGTCTGATCCACGGTAAAAGTCTCTTCCGGCAGTGCCCCGGATTCATTGCCGGCTCTGTCTGCGCACCGAAAGGTAAAGCTGTAATCTCCATCGGCATGAAACGCCACGGGACAGGACCAGCTGCAGGCCTTCACATGCACCGTTCCGTTACAGCCATTGGCCGCCGTGTGAGACCAGTTGCCCATCACAGGCTGTTCCCCTGTGCCTGTAACCATATATTCGGCCGTATTTTCCTCAAAGTTCTGATCCATCACCGTAACCGTGGCCACCCGGTCCTCATTATAATACCCATTCTCTGTGATGGCATTATAGATAATATCAACTGCCGGCGCCGTCTTATCCAGAACAAAATCCCCGTTTTGGCTCCAGGCCGATGGATTGTATTCCATACCAAACTCCCGATTATCGGACGCATCCATGGCGCGAAATACAATGTCTACCAGATTGGGATCAAAATTTGCTTCCGTGACACTGATCACCGCTGTCACATCACCCTTGACGCAATTTCCCCCGTATACCTGATCCGAAATATTCTGCCCGTTGCTGTAATAGGCAATATCCAGCACCGGCGGTGTGGTATCCAGCACCAAAATCGGACTCTTGTAGGTTCCGTCCACCAAAAGGCTGTCCTCCTCCCCTTGAAAAATCATGGCGTTTCCGGAACGGTCCGCATAGGACAGGGTAAACTGATATTTCCCTTCTCCGTCATTCATGGCAAAGTCACTTCTGTAGCGATAACCGCCCATATCCTGAAATCCGCTCATGGCTATGGTTCTGGTCGCTTCCTCCGCTCTCAATTTACTGAGCACTTCCTCCGGGTAAAAATTATTTTCCGTAATGAATACGGCCAGTTCCACTTCCCTGGTGTTGTAATAAATGGTGTTTGCATCCCTGTTATAGCCGCTGCTGCCGCCGGGAATCACATGAGACAATTCCGGCGCTTTATCGTCCAGAATATAGTCCACCGTCAGTCCGTCCGCATCCCCGTATTCCCGGATCAAAGTGGTGTTTCCGGCAACATCCGTGACCTCCACGGACTCTATGGCAAGGATTTTCTGTCCGTTTTTCACACTGAAACGAAGACTTACCTCATCCATGGGAATCACCCTGCCATCCACCGTGACCATGGAAGAAGTCTTGATCCCGTTCTCTGTGTTTCCGTTTTCATAGGTAAACACACCTGTGCTCTCCTTGGAAGCCGCCAGGGAGCGGTCCGTGTAGCGATATACTACCTGGACCTGCTTAACCCCCGACGCGGCCTGGGAAACTGCGTCATCCGCCGCGAAATCCGCAACATATACGGTCAGATCCATCAGACTGTTATTAAACAATTTGCCGGACAATTTTCCATACTGATACTGTTCCTCCGGCGCCTGAACCTTCTGATCCTGAGCATTGTAAAAAATATCCCGATCCCCTCTGTATTTCACATAGGCCATGGAGCTGGGAGGCGTGTTATCCACCAGCATATGTACCGTGTTTTGCCCTTCTCCCCTGGTGGACAACCGATTATGCCATTGATCTTCGATCTCAAAATAATAATACTGATTCTGGTCCTGCGCAGATGCAAAGCGATCATCCCGGGTAACCACCCGGTAATGATAGTACCCCTCCTCATCCCGGCCTGAAATTTTCTTGCAGTCTTCTGTCAGGTCCCAACTGATCTCCGTTCCGTCCGCCAACACAGATATCATACGAATGCTTTTCAAGTCGGAATAGTCCTTTAAATGAAACGAATACTGCAGAGGATTCTTCTGCTCTCTGTACCAGGTCTCCCTCTGGGGCAAGCAGACAAGATCACTCATCACCGGGGGAGCCTGATCAATCACAACTTTTAGAGACTGGTTCCCACCCAGTCCATAGCTTTGCCTGTTGCCGGATTTATCCGTAATCTCAAAAAAGAGAGGTTTATAATTGTATTTGCTGGTAGAAATTGAAAACGCAAAACGCGAATCCCCGGACTGTTGGTCGATCTGCTTCCTTTCCCCATTTTCCAGATAATAGAGGCCAACGGAAGCAAGATTCTCCTCTTTAACATCCACTGTAAAACAGATGCCGCTACCGTCCACCAGCACCTGGGGCCCTGCCACTTCCGCCGCCGGCTGCCCGGCCGCCGCCCAGGATATTTTTTCCACAGCCGGCGGCGTGCAATCCAGAATTGCCGTCAAGCCGGCCGTAGGCGCTTCCGGGGCATTACCAAGTTCGTCTTCCAGATACAACTGCAGGTCTCTGTAAGTGGTATTCTCCCTGTCCAGCCGATAGGTAAAACTATACCCGGTATACGCTCCGCTCTCCCGCTTCTGTTCCCCCGAAAGCGTGGTTTCCCTGCCGTTCTCATCCGTATAGCGCAGTACCGCCGCTCCCATCTCATTGTCCTCGGTGACATGGTAAACCAGAGTGATGCCCTTCTTTGCGGCTATGACTGCCTCCCCGGAGGGATCCAGTTCCCTGACAACTCCCGGTTCCTCCTCTTTCTCCCAGGTAATCCTGTTTACCCGGGGAGCCGTTTGGTCCAGAAGGTACGTGGCGCTTCCCCAGGTGGCCGTATTGCCTGCCATGTCCTCTACCAGCAGACCTACTTCCGTGTAATGCGCATCCGGTTCAGCCCCTTTCCACTCATAAACATATTCTGTTCCCGGCCCCTTCTGTTCCGGCGCCAGCCCCAATTCCTCCCGGGTAATTTCCCCGCTTTTATCTTTATAGACAATCTGCACACTGCTTATGCCATGGGCTTCCGATATATCAAAGCGCATGGAGATTCCCTCTCTGTCCTTCAGCGCCGTCCCCTCTGTCCACTCCGTATAGTTCGTTTCGCCCCTTCTCTTATAGCTGACCCCTGTAACCGCGGGCGGCGTGTTGTCCACCAGAAAACGGATTGTACAATTCTCCCGGTTTCCCTCCCCTGCCCCGTCCATATACAGTCTCAGGGACGCGTCCCCGCCGCTGACAGATGAAACCGGGATTTCCACCGGGTCTTTTCCCAGATCATCGCAGATCTTGTCACCGCCAAGTACAAGTTCATACTTGTCAAAGGGATCTTCCGGCGTCCTTTCATATCCGGGGATCACAATTTTTCCCACATTGTAATATATTCCCTGCTCAATCCGGTCAATTATGTTCCCGCTTCTGTCCCATATCTGCAGATCCCGGCCGTATTCCGTATAGCCCCGAAATACAAATTCCGCCGTATCATCCAGTATGGCATCCCTGCTGGTCTCCACGCCGCACCACTGGGCCCTGACCTGAAAAGGCGCTTCTGACGCCCGGACGGCCTGGGGGTTCACCGGCTGTCCGCATTGGTTGGTATAATGGAAGCGGGGTTCCGCATCCGGGTATACATCCCGCAAAGGCACATTTTCTTTTCCTCCCACGTGGATTTTGATTTCGGCGTTCAGCGTATGCTTTTTGCTCAAAACCACTTTAGCCCCTTCATTTCCGCTCACGGTGGCCATGGCTTCAAAATAATTGTCATCTTCTTTATAAAGGATCTCCACCTGGGGCGCATCCGCCGTGATATACATGTCGTTCCCTGAGACTGTGGCTGCTTGATAAGCGTCGATGATCTCTCCGTATTGTCCGATCTGGAATACCTTTCCACCGATCACAATATCATTTCCTGACACCGACTTTTCAAACTCCTGCTGATAATCATTCTGATCCCGGTTATCTCCTTCCACCCTGATCAGGTTCAGAAAAATCTTATAAGCAGAGCTCTGCCGGCTGTCCTCTGTATGATTTTTCGTCTCCGCCCGGGCAAAATTCTGAAATGTGCACGTGAAAATAAGAGCTGCACAGAGAATCAATGCCAGCCTTCGCCCCGTCTCCTTGTTCCATAATCCCTTCATTCGTCTCTCCCTATCCAATCCTTTCTTCTGTGTGCAGCATCATGATATCACAAAGTATTTCCAATTTAAGCGGCGGTTTCTCCGGCTGCGCGTCGCCTTTGGTTTCTGCGTTGCCGCAATAATCCATTTGAGGAAAGGCCGTTTCCGTTTCCAACTTTACCGTTGTGGCCGGCATAACGGTATCCAGCCGGGTGGTTGTCTCCACCGGAGGAACAAAAGTCTTTTCCAGCAGCGTGGTCGCGTTCTCCTCCTGGCGGGAGACCGCGGCAGCATTTGTCTCTTCGATCTCCCGGATAGACTGACGAGCCGTAATACCCAGTTTAAAAGCAATAACATTGGCGATGCGAAACCGCCAGAACAGAAAGACCGTGAGCAGCAGACTCACGCCTCCCAGAGCCAGACATACCCCGGACACAGACTGAAAAAGAAGCACCTGCCGCTCTATCTCCGCCGTTGAAGTCAATATCCCGCTACTCATCCCCCTTCTCCTCCTCATATGTAATATCAACCATATACCTGGCCCTGTCTATCATTTCCAGCAGTTCAGCCTTCAAATCATTAACCCGCTGGGTACCGCCGGCAAATTCGTTCCCAGCAATTCTATGGGAAATATTGTCCAGCTGCGCTGTCATGGATGCCCGGTCTACCCCTGCTGCCTTGAATTTTTCCACATAGGAGATAATCTGATAGGCCAGTTCCTTGTACATGGTCAGAGCCGTTGTGGTGTTATCCAGCTGCACCAGATCACCGGAGGACAGTTCCGTCAGATCCGTCCAATAATCCAGATAACCGATCTGGGCGTCTCCCGCCTTATTCTCCCTGCCGATCCGGGAATAATATGCGGCGATCTTCCCCAGGCGTCTGGCCCTCTCCACCTTAACCTCCTCCAGGACCACGGAATTTGCCGCAATATCCAGCCACTTTGTGGCCTGGGATTTGCTGCCCTTTTCTTCGTAGTAATAATAGTAGGCCAGCCCCAGGGCATAGGCAAATTCGTCATAGGCGGCCTGATTGGTCTTAAAGACAGCCTCGTTGGTTCTCCTTCCGTCATTCCCCATCAGAATTTCCCGCAGGATCTCATCCTCCCGGGCGCTCAGAATCCCGTCTTCCAGCAGCACGTCCTCCAGCAGATAAATATATGCATCTGCCTGAGAGGGATTCAGTTCAACAGCCGCCCGGCATTTCTCTATCTTGTCAGTGAATGTCACACTTCCCCGGGCGTCCTGCAGATACACATTGTAATTGTCCGCCTGGGTCTGGTCCGCCAGAACATGAAAGCCTGTCCCCAGGGCAAAGAGGGTCAGGGACAATGCCGCTGCGGCAGCAAATATTCCCAATTTCCTGTTTTGATTTTTTCTGTATTCCCTGTCCAGTTCATAATAGTGCTCCAGTGCATACATCAGTTCCGCGCAGGACTGGTATCTCTCCTCCGGATTATCCTGGGTGCATTTGAGCAGAATCTCCTCCAGGCCGGTGGACAGCGTCCCATCGTAATGTCTGATGGGATATCGGGTATAGGGTGGTTTACAGGGATCCTGTCCTGTGATCAGATGATGAAGAGTAGCTCCCAGACAATAGATGTCCGTTCTGGCGTCGGTCTGCCCCCTGCCCCCGAACTGTTCCGGGGCGGCGTAGCCGATGGTCCCCAGACAGGTGGTATCCGCCAGGTTCTGCTCCTTGTACTCCCGGGCGATTCCAAAATCAATCAGCACCAGATTGCCGTCCGGCTTCAGCATCACATTGGAGGGCTTCATGTCCCGATAGATAATCGCCGGGGTTTGGGAGTGGAGATATCCCAGCACATTGCACAATTGTTTTGCCCATTTAATCACACTTTCCTGGGACTGCGCTCCAAACTCCTGTATGGCGTCCGACAGAGGTTTGCCTTCAATGTAGTCCATGACAATGATAAAGGTATCCTCATCCTCTATTACATCTACTATGCTGGGGAGATTGTCATGCCTGAGCTTCTTCAGCATATTGGTCTCCACCGTCAGTCCCTGCTTTACCTCCTCAAAATCCAGCCTGCCATCCTTGCGGACTTCTTTGATCGCCCAGGTTTTGTTTGCCTTCTCATTGATGGCCATGTACACAACGCTCATACCGCCACGACCGATCACATTCAGTATCTTATATTTGCCGTCAACCAGCGTTCCGATTTCCAACATGCTGACATCCTCCGGTCAATATGTTCTGATGGTAATTACCGAGATATTGTCCCGCTCCTGACGCTGTTTGTTCAATTCTATCAACGCCAGTTCATTCTCCTTCATGCTTTCCGCACTGACCATCCGGGAGGGCTGAAGGTACGCATAAATCTCCTCCGGCGACACCTCATGGCGAAAGCCATCGCTGCACAGCATATAGACCACATTCTGTCCAGGGGTGCCGAAAAAAAAGTCCGGACAGACCTCCTCCGAGGCTCCCACGCACTGCAGCAGCACACTGCGTCTCGGATCCGTCTCCGCTTCCTGCCAGGTCAGCTTTCCCTGCTGCACCTCCATGGCCACCACCGTCTGATCCCGGGTCAGCAGCCGCGCCGCGCAGCCCAGTTCATAGACGCGGCTATCCCCCACATTGACAATATAATACCGCTTTTCCGTCACCAGCAAAACGGCCACCGTAGTTCCCAGATTCACTCCGCATCCAGCCCCATAGCTTCTCAACTGCCGGTTCTGCCCGGCGATGATATTGGTCCACTCCCGCCGGATCTCCGCATCCGTAATCCCTCTGGCGCATAAAGCAGGAAGAACCTCCAGCACCCATTGGTGGAAAGCCTTCACAACACTGGCGCTGGCCACCTCCCCCCTGTCCAGTCCTCCCATACCATCACAGAGAACCGCAAAGGCCATCTGCTCTCCGGCACAGGAAAGAATCTTAACATTCAGACTGTCCTGATTGGTACTCTTCACCCTGCCGATATCCGTACTTGCAGAAACAATAAATTTCATTTCCACCTTTCCTCTTCCTGCATATTTCAGGCCAGTGTGCTGTCACATGTACTTCTCACAAGTTATTTGACGAAATCTAAACTTGCCGGTGCACTGGTTCCAGCAGCTGACCGATCAACTTATCCCAGGGAAGTCGTTTGACAAAATATATACCGATGCACTGTCCTGGGGCATTGTGTCAATATGCTCTGAATTCAAACTCTTCATCTGCCAATCTTACCCGCATGCCATGGGTAATCTCACACTCCCGGTTGCTCTCTATCTGCTGGTTGTCCACAAAAGTATGGTTGGTAGAATTGGTATCCATCACATAAAATCTGCCGTCCCGCATCAAAAAATTGGCATGGCTGCGGCTGACAGCGGAATTGTCGCTGACGAAATAATCTACATAGCTCTTCTCCTTCCCCACTCGGAAAACAGGCTTTGTCAGCGGAATATGCTCATCTGTCCTGATTCGGATCAGGTATGGCTGTACCATCGGTGCCGGATTCGCCCCCAGCACAGTGGTCTCTCCCATAGCCGCTCCCCCGCCCAGTACGGTGGTTTCACCAAAATGAACCTGCATCGGCTGATTGTTCTGCGAAGGAATGGTCGCCTGGGGCATAACGGCCTGGGACTGCGCCGTTGCCGGCGGAGTCTGGGCAAACGTCTGCTGGGGTCCGGGCTGGGTCTGGGGGACAGCCCGCGGAATTGTCTGCTGTGCCCCAGGTATGGCCACATTGGCCATGGGCTTTGCCTTCTTTCCGGATTTTCCGCCCGCTTTTTTATCCCCTTTGATGTCTGTCTTTTTCTCGGGCTTCGGCTCCTTGGGCGCTTTGCCGCCAAACAGACTGAATCCTTTTTTCTCCTTTCCCTGAGGCGCCGCCGGGGATGGCTGTGGCATTTGAGGTACCGGCGCAGAAGGTCCGCCCGGCAGAACGCCCTGGTTCATAACGGCGTTTTGCGTCGGTATCCCACTCTGGTTCACAGCGGCATTCTGCGCCGGTACTCCGCCCTGGTTCACAGCGCCGTTTTGCGCCGGTAGTCCTCCCTGGCTCATAACGGCGTTCTGCGCCGATACTCCTCCCTGGCTCATAGCGGCGTTCTGCGTTGGTACTCCCTGGCTCATAACGGCGTTCTGCGTCGGTACTCCTCCCTGGCTCATAGCGGCGTTCTGCGTCGGTACCACACTCTGGGAAGGGGATGCGCCCCGGGGAAAAGCAGCATTCTGTACGGAGACAGCGCTCTGGGTGGTGACGGTATTCTGCCCGGATACATTATTTTGCGCCGGTTCGGCAAACTGCGTCGGAGCCTGCCGCTCTGCGGGAACCACTGCCTCATCCGGCCTTTGCGCAGGATTCTCCGCGCCTGCCTCCAATCCTTCCAGCAATAGCTGAAAATCCTCCAGCAGAAAACCTGCCGGATTGTTCAGTCTGTTGATAATCTTCCCCACATAGTCTGTGTTTTCCGTAGCATCAAACTGGGCGGAAAACATAATGCTTTTAAACAGCATCCCCACATCCGGCGTGTCATGTACCAGCTCCATCACAGGCACACAAACCATGGATACCTCCAGAGTACTGACATTGACAAAGATCTTGTCCGCGTCATAGAGAAAGCTGCTTCTGTCCAGCATATAATCGTCCGCATTCCGCAGAGCGTTACAGATCCCCAGAAACACACCTGTCAGTCTGTGGCGGTTGACGGCGCCCTCCAGCAGTTGCTTTAGGGAAACCTTAGCCGTGATATTGAATTTTACATACCTGGTGGTATCCAGTTGTGTGTATAACGCATGAGCCACTCCGGGAATCCTATTGTTAGTGATCATTCCCAGCGTCATGGTATCCACCTCTGCCTCAGGGGGCAATTCCGCCACCAGATAGATACTGCTCCCCTGATTTTCAAACCCATAGTTCATATCCTACCTCCCATTTCCGTTCCGTATATATGCGTGCGCTTTTTCTTATATATATGGCAAAAGTTTTATGTAGCTCCAGGTATCCTTCTCCTTGACAGCCGTCACGCCGTTGCTGGAAAATGGCAGACAATCCTCAAACTGGTATTCCATTCTGATCACATTGCTGGTGTTAATATACCCCCACAAGCCTCCCTGGCAAACCGCGCCCAGACCGATATTAAAGGATTTGGCCGCCTCGTACTGGGGTTCAATCACCATATTGCCCTGAGCGTCCACAAATCCCCACAACCCGTTCACGCACACCGCCGCCGGATCACTTCCGGCAAAGGGACAGGCATTGTCAAAGCCCGTCTCTGTAATGCGCAGGCCGTCCCCGTTGACCATGTAATATTTACCGTCCTTTTGTACGAAGATCACGCCATTGTTGATACAGGTATTAAATTCATCCCGGAGCACATCATCAAACAGATAGTCCGTGATCATCTCCATATCCGCATTGATCAGGGCCCATTTCCCGTCCTTCTTTACCGCCGCCACTCTGTTTTTAAAGTTCGTGGCATCCTCAAAGCGAATCTCCTGGGGCACTGTCAGGCTGCTGGTCATATAGTCATACCTTCCCTCCAGGGAAAACAGAATCCAGCCGTTGCTCACAAAACTGAGAAAATCCACCGGCAAGTCCGTTCTGGCCACTTTGTATCCGGCATCGTTAATCATATACCACTCGTCCTCGTGATAAACCGCCGCATTTTTGCCCATAAAGAAGGAGGCGTCCTCATAGGTCGGCATCATTGTGTAATTGCCGTTTTGATTGATATAGCCATACAACTCTCCCATCCGCACCCGGGCAGTCTCTCCCAGGAATGGAGTTACCTCGCTGTACCCGCTGCCAATGACACGATACATGACACTGCATTCCAGGTAGTACTCCCGGACCCGGTCCGTGGCTATGCCCTTCTCCCTGGCCTCCAGCGCCGTATCCAGTACCATCCGGTACATCTGCTGGTCGTAATAGTACTCACACAGCGCCTCATAGGCCGCACTCGATTCCGGAAAATAATCCACATAGGCTTTCACCGCCGCCATATAGGGATCCGTCCCCAGATCTTTTGCCTGCTTCAGATATTCCTGATAGACGCCCTCATCGCTGGCGTCCAAATGGATTGCCCTGAGATAGTTCTGTACAGCCACATAGGGAATTTCTCTGTCCGCATTCTGCCGGGCTACCGCCAGATACCCCGCATATTCTTCCTGATCCGCCGCCTGACCCTTCAGCATCATTACCGTCACCGTAATTCCTGCCAGCACCAATGCGATTACTGCAATGATCTTGACCTTCATCCCGCTCTGTACCTCCTACATCCCTAAAAAAATACACAATGTAAATCCTATCAAAACAAATGGCGCCATGGGAATCGTGGATTTCCGTTCCACCCTTTTCATCGCCAGCAGTGTTATGGACACGATAGCCATCACCAGCAGGGATATCAGCAAAATGGAATATGTATTGTTCAGGCCATAGATCAACCCGATCACCAGAAACATTTTGGCGTCTCCCATTCCCAGCGCCGTTTTGGCAATCAGGGCTATAACGATCAGCAGACCGCCCCAGATCCCACCGCCCAGCGCAGAAAAGGCCAAAGCCACGCGAATATCCGTATGAAGCAGAAATACTTCAATTCCTATTTCCAGCAGCCACAGGACCATCCCGGCCAGGATCAGGTGATTGGGGATGATCTTCTCCCGGTAATCCACCCATGCCATGGCCGCAAGCAGGAACATTACCCCAATGTTGAGATAGCACTGCACCGCTGTGTACTCGTTGCGATACCGCCCGTATGCGCCTGTGACCAATGCCGTCACCAGGATAATCAGCGTGAAAACCAACTCCCGTTTCCGCAGATCTACTTTAAAAAATGTTTTTATCCTTTTTCCTTCCTTTGGGAGAAAGGTGATGTAAGCATAGGTCAGATAGCCGCCCAGCAGGGCCAGCAGTATGCCCAGCAAATTAATCCATATCATCGTTTGCGTCCTCGTCGTTTATTTTTCTGTGTTCTACATGAAGTAGTTTACCTTTCGGTGAGTGCGTATAAGTTCTCTCCACACTTGCCTGGGACTTCCGAACATTTTTTCCATTGCCGGTGAAATAAAAGCGTGTTACGTTGTTTCCCTTTTCATCTTTGGGAAGTATCTCCAGCACAGGATCCGTCACTTTCTTCTTCCTTCCATGTAGGGAATGTGCTACTTCATCTATGCCCACACTTCTCCTGAAGTCCCACTGCCGCTTTCGGTTGGCTGGATTCTCATAATCCCACATATTCTTATAAAGCATTATGCGGATTACATCATTTTCCAGTTCCACATTCTCATGGCAGTTAGTAAATGCCTGCAGCTTCTGTTTGGAAATGTATTGGTAAAAGTCCCGGCCAAACCACATACAGTGGTAGGAGCCAAACCAGATTCCTGCCTCCACATGTGAATGTCCCGCATTAAATTCAATATCAATTATTTCTTCTTTGGGCCTGTTGGGATGCTGGGTTGTCTTTTTTCCTTTTATACTTCCTTCAAAATGGCAATACCAGGAAATACTGTCCAGATTTTCCAGAAAGTTATCCATCGTAGAACATTTAAACGCAAATACTCCCTGCCCACTGCACATAGTATCTTCTATCATTCTCTCAATACGGGGGTTTTCCTCCTTAGTGTCTAAGCCGAATATAACCCGGCCATCCTCCTCTTTTACATAGGTAGAAAAATGTTCTTCCTTTGTCTTTATATACAGATCCATTTCTGCTTTTTCGACCACACTTTCTATCTCTTTCCTGAGTATTTCAGCATTATAGTTCATAAAATTATTGCCGATTGTACTGATGAGCATTTCATTCGGTTCTATGATTTTGGCTATCTCCTCCACCCACATCAGCATATACTCTGTAGTGTAATATTCCTGCTTAATAGATAATTTATATAGTACATTGTTCTTCATTCTCAAAACTCCTCTATCTTAATCTCAATTCCTGCTTCCTTTGTATTTTACGACAACATTATCATTAGGACACATTTGCTCAAATTGTTTGATAACCTATTGACAACTTGGACAAGGAACTCTTTTCACTACTAAATAACCAGATATACTATAAATGATCTTGGTTTTCCTTCTACTACATGCTCACAAACTTCTGATTCCCACCAAGGGAATACCAGCTTCTCAAATATATCTACGACAGTTTGCTTTTCGTATTGCTCTTCGCAAAGAAATTCACCGTAGTTTTTTATTACAATTGCTATGTTTTCTTCTCGAATCCATGTGAGATCACAGATCCAATCCGCATACCCATCATACCCTTCTGATAGAATTGGAAACTGGAATTTGGTCGAAACCTCCGTTAAATAATCTGAGAGGACTTTACAATTCTCCCCTTCAATTTCCACACAAAAAATATTTGGATCGTTTCTTAAATTCAACAATATTTTATCAGCATTTTTCTGGCCAATGCAAATTATTCTATTTTTCTTTTTTATCACTGTAAATGGTTTGACCCCTTTCCTGATTTTTCAGTTGGTTAAACATTTCTGGATCATTATAGCTCTTATCTGATCTTCACAAAATCTGGCAAACCATTTAAGCTTGTTCCCTCTCCATAGTGGCTATCTGTATAATATATTGAGCCATCTGATCCTGTAACAAATCTCTCCCCATCTCTATTATGGCCTGGCTGACGATTATTTACATCCCACTCTTGGTATGTAATTGGGTTGCCATTCGCGTCAATTGTAGGAAGTGCATTATTTTTATTTAAGTATTGTTTTCCCGCACATGTTCCCGGTGTTTGTCCTGATACGTTCCCCGTCCATCCTGCTTTATCATATTTTTCAAAAATCTGTTGCACATTTTGAGGTAACGTATCTATTTTAACAGTTGGTATTGCTGGAGTTGGAGTACTGCTGGGAACAGGTGTCGCCGTTGGCGCAGGCGTCGCCGTTGGTGCAGGTGTCGCCGTTGGTGCAGGTGTCGCCGTTGGTGCAGGTGTCGCCGTTGGCGCAGGCGTCGCCGTTGGTGCAGGTGTCGCCGTTGGTGCAGGTGTCGCCGTTGGACCAGATGTCATTATCAATAACAGATATGCCGTAACAGCATTTCGCCATTGCTCTTCTGTCCAGTTACTGGTATCATAACTCAGTCGTATATCGTTGATAATACTTGGATTGACACTGGCAAGGTACTCCTCCAGACCAGTGTCCTCATCATGCGAGTCGGATTCCTCATCGTCCTCCGATTCTTCTTCATCCTCCCCCTCTGCCGGTGGCGTTTCTACCGTTTCTCCAGACTGATCTCCGCCGGTGCTTCCCGGACTGACTGCCGGCTGCTTTGCCAGTGCCTGCACATCATCCCCGCCCAGCCATGCTCTTGCCCTGGTTTCCTTACAGATAACAGCTTCAAAATCCGCCCATTTAAAGAGCTGCATTACCTTCACTTTGTAATACGCAACCAGATGAATTTCATCTTGATGGTTCTTTTCAAAGATTGTGGAGCGGGTGAAATTCATGCCATCCAGGCCGCCCACCACTCCCAGGCGTTCCAAAGCCGCATTGGCCTCCGCCTTGTTATCTCCAAAATGTTTCACCATAAGAGATTTGGCCAAAGGCGCCGCGATGACATGGGACTTCAAGGTTTCCAATCCCTGTGAACCCGCCACCGCTATAATGCTCTTGAGATATGTCATTGGATTGTCTATCACATCGCCAATCTGAGCCTCCATCTTTTCAATGGAGGCACTCACATTGGCGGCATTGGTATCCAGATTCAACAGCGCTGCCTGAACTCCGTCGCTGGTAAGATTTCCTTCCCTGAGACTATTGTTCAAACCGCGAATTTCTGCCTCGCTGGAACTTGCGGCAGTCCCCAGAGCATTATACAGATCTCCCATTGAAGAGGCCACATTGTTCAGGCTTATGGCATTCTCCTCACCTATTGCCTGGATTTCCTGATCGAACTTACGAAGCCCGCTGATCTGATAAAAATAGGAATACTGGGTCAGTTCCTTGGTTACCGTATCCATGGCATTGGATACAAGCATCTGCGCTCTGCATATATTAACAATATTCAATATGGTAAATATCACGAACAGGAAGCCCGTAAAGGATACCACTGCCTCTACCGTGGCGGAGCCCGCCTGACGTTGTCTGATCTTCTGCAGGATACGGTTTATCATACGCCTCATCGTTATTCATCCTCATCTGTCAGTATCTGAATTAAACTACGTCTGGAAAATCTTCGTTATTCTCTAATCGTAATAGACTCTGCCATCTTTCTGGCATAGGCCTCAATAGTCCCTTCCGGCAACGGGTCCAAACTGGGACTGCTTAAGGAGTCATCCAGCACAATCAATGTAAGATATGAGTGTTCCACCTGTTTAGTGTCCACACTATATGCCACAAAATCACACTGTCTGTCCTCTTCTTCATAGGTATAGGTATGTATTCCCGTATACTTATACATGGACAAATCATTGATCGTTACAGGCTCAGCCGTCTCAACTACGAAATCAAAATTATCGTAGCGCCGATTACGATCAGACTTCAAATATCGGCAAATCTGTGGTTTGGTTGCTTCAAATGTATCCTCCAGAGATTCTACCAGCAGATTTTCATTCAAATCAATTTCTCCATCTACAAGAACAAATCCAGGACTTGTAACAAATACATATGCAGGGTCCAGTTGGTATGCCCATCCAAAAGATGTGGGTTTTAAAGAGGGGTACTCAATATTTATTGCTACTCTCCCGGCATATGTTCTACCCGCAGTGTATATATCATAGCCAAAAAAGTCCTTCACCCCTTTCCAGTAAGGCAAATCCTCATCAACACTTTCTTCTGAGGTTTCGTTGGACTTCTCCTCCGTCTCCGGCACAGTCTCCGATTCTGAACTGTTCACCGTACTTTCTGTTCCTTCACTCGAGGCCGGTTGTCCGCATGACACCAGTCCCATTAATAACGCGGAAATACACCCCATAAGCAAAACTTTTTTCTTCATACCAATAACTCCTTTCATTAAATTAATATCCAGCAACACCATTGTATGGTATCGTCGCCACTGCATCTACCTGACTCTTAATGTCTGTTCCCTCTTCGATTAGTAACCTGTTAAAGAAATCCATATTCAAAAACAGCATATCTACTTTGACGCATCCCTCTACAGTCAAATAAGTCTTTGCTTCAGCCATAGTGAAATCGCTTTTCCGATTGTGTACAAATAAAAGTTGTCCCTCCTTACCCCCTTCACCATTTGCGTTCTGCATATTCAGTTGGATCAGATCAGCCGTTCTTTTCAATATTATCTGATCATTGGCACAAACATTTATAAAAAGCATTAACATCAGATAATCCTTGTACCCAAACTTAATTAAGGATGCTACTTTCGCGGCGTTGGAGACTTTTGTGGTACTTACAGATCCCATATCCGGCTTATCCACATCTTTCAAATATTTATTGGAAAAGTTATCCATACTGGACGCTACCTTATCCTTAATTGATGTAGTTAATTCCTCACTGGCTTCCGCAATACATTCATTTGCATACTCATTTAATTGATCTGTAATATCTTCAACCTGTTTTGCCGCTATGGAGTTGACATATTCTTCCAATATATTGACTTCCTCCTGCATCATCTGTATGACATCATATCTTATCTGATTCATTTCCCGGCATACGATATCCCCGATATCCACCGATCCTGATGCCCCCGCGTAAGCAGAATTTATCAAGTCATCTATTCTCTGATGTACTCTCCCTAAAACTCCGTTATTTCCAATTATGCTGCCTTTGAGCATATCCTGAAGTTCATCCGCAAACGGATTACCTGCATAATTTGCAAATATCCCATTTACTTTAGCATTCAGTTCATTAAACATGGTATCTACCTTATTTTGCACTTGCGTCTGAGACATGCCTTCCCCATCCAAAGCAACGTAATCCACAAACTGAATACTATTCAACATTTTATCTATTTCACTTTGCAGTTCCGTGTATATACCATCCACTATCTCCTGTCCCTTGTTCTGTGCCGCATTACTGACGGTTTGGGTTAATTGCTCTATTGCTCCCTTCAGTTCCTCCGCTGAAGCATCCAGTACTGTGTTCACCCCTTCAGTAACATATGCAACAGCATTGGAAATAGTCGTGTCAACCACATTGGTTACAACATCTTTCATGAATCCCGCTGCTCCCGATATGCTCATACTCCAGGTATCTTTAGTCTTGACAACTACCACCTTTAATCCCCTGCTCATCATATCCAGGTCTATGGCGGATTCTGCGGCAGCCAGCGCCAACTGCAGCACTACCTGCACTAACTGGTACGGAACAAATCCCGCCGTCGCCGCCTGTACAGCCAGACCCACGGCTCGGGTAGTATTGCGGATCTCACTGTTGGTAAAAGCAAAGATGCTGTTAAAGGCAAAACGTATGGCATAAATGCTTCCCTTAGTATAGGTGACATTTTTAGCCGCTTCTGTATTCCCCCACAGAATGTATTCTACCTCTGCTCCATACAAATAATTATTAGCGCCTGTGATGCTGTAATTGCTGAGTGTTCTCGCCGTCCCGACATATCTGCTCAGATTCTTATGAGAAGCAATGCCCATCACCTCGGAGTAGTTCTCCAACTCTTCTCCCTTTACAACCATTTCCTGAATCATGGTATTATAGGAAAAATTTTCGAAAATATAATCCATGATATAGACATTTTCCAATCCTGTCTCCAGAACCTTTCCCACATTCCCCAGCACAGAACTCAAATTCTCATTTTGCTTCCCCAAACTGTTACTTGCATTTACATTACCGTCTTTATCCTCTGTGATAGACATACTGTTCGTACCGCACCCAGTGGGCTTCTGTGCACGAGAAGGCAAGGAAGCTGGGTTAACAGGCTTCTCTTTAAAGGTATATCCATATGGGTCCGCATTGGAGGCAGGTATTTCTTCTCCCGCTTCCTTATCCTCCTTCATCTGAGTCTTTATATCCTGGTATTGCTGCTCCGGGTCTCCTTCCGTGCCATCTGTCACAATTTTCTGCTCCTCAACAGGGAAGTTCTCATTCAGATACTTTAAAAACTGAATCGGCAATACACCGTCTGTCAAAAAAGTTGCCTTTTGTATCTCCAGCGCGGGAGTGGGCTCTTCCGGATACAGCAGTTCCAACTGACTCCCCGCATACTCTTCTGTCACAATGTCCGGCAATATGTCTTTTGTGGCTGCCGGTATTGCGCCGAGTATCTGTTCGCTGGTGGCCATGGCGTCAATTCTTTTAGAACCATACTTATAATGCGAAGCATCTATGATGTATTGGTAAAAATCATTATATTTATCCCCCAGAGTGTGCACATAGGATATCAGTTGATCCAAAGAGTCCAGATCATACTGCTTTTCTGTAGCCGCAATATCCGCCTCATTCTGTCTGCTGAATGTGTCAGCGGAATTATTCGTAACATAATCTTGATTTACGCTTGACCATTCAATTACTTCCTCCTCATATTTCTTCACAGAGTCTCTAAGTTTATTAAGTCCATCTTCGATATCCCTCAAACTCCCTGTCAGGTTCTTCATATTCTCCCTGATCTTCAGAGCCTGTGTCTGGATAGCCGTTGCTTCTCTGGTGATTATTTTTCGAGCCGTATCCTGATAGGTCATATACCATTCCTGGTCTCTCTGGTATGCATTGGAGAATTGCATATACGTGGCTATTACTTCTATATATTTAGCAATATGATTCTCCCGTATACTTTCCAGATGTTTCACTTCATCTACCAGTATGTTATACTCCTTTTCCAGCTGTTCAAATTCCGCCTGTTTTCCTGCCAGTTCACTTTCCAGTGCGGCAATCTGTCCATCGGAAGGCTCCGCTGCCTTGGCTCTGTTATAAGCAGCTTCGGCATCACTCTCCTCTGACTCTGCCCTGTTATAAGCCGCCTGAGCCGAATTTACCGCCGCCTCAAGGCGGCTAATTTCCTTTTGATCGCTACCAGTATAGGAATTCAATTCATTTTCCGCTTTTTCAAGATCGCTCTGTGCTGCATTCAAATCAGAAACAGCCGCGTCCCAGGCGGACTTTTTGTTCCCCACTTCTGCCTTTGCGCTTCGGGCGCTCTCCAAAGCGCTTTCAGCCTGATCCACTTCCTGCTGCTTACGGTTCTTCTCCCTTTCCTTAGCGTCCCTGACTGCCGTCCGTTCCTCGATATGCTGTCCCATTAACGCAATGTAATTGTCCTGATACTTTTTCAGGATGCAGAGCTGCTCCAGGATCTCAGCCGCTTTACTGTATGTAATAGGCGCCCTCTCGGCATCATTTAATAGAAATGCTTCATAGAGGATAAAGGCATTTATAGCCAGCCCCCAATCACTGTAATTCGTGTGATCATAGTTCAAATTGCCCTCTGGAAGAAAGTTGGCATTACAATAGATATGCTGCCAATTCATGTAGGAATTCGGCTGCCCCCCGTTCATAAGTTTGTCACGCTGGCTTATAACCTGGGTTTCCGCCGTTTCAAAGGTTTCCGCCAGTTCCACCTCCACAGAGATACCCCCCTTATCCGCTTCCAAAGTATCGTCATGGATAAAGCGCTGATTTGCGGAAAAACTCATCCCGATGAGATATCTGTCCGATATGGTGGGAGGCTTCAGAAGAAATATCAGGGCAAGTCTGTTGATATTTTCGTAATTCTCAGCCCAATCCTGCCTGTATTTATCCAACTGTTCCGGATACTGACGGATACCCACTATATTGGGATCCGTGCTGCCCTCCCTGCCCTTTACCGCCTGATCTCCGGTATCAATGGCCTGTACGAGACTGTCATATGATCTTATGGCATCAATAACAGTACGGCATCCCTGAGTAACCGGCTGCAGGCTCTCCTGTGCTTCCACCTGCGCCTGTACCACCTTGGTCTGATCATTTATTGTGGTAAATGCCTGTACGGAATCCAGAAAGCTGAGGCCAAAATTCATTGGCGCCCGGTACTTCATGTAGTCCACAATCTGCTTTCTCAGTATCTCCGGATTGTCCAATCCGCTCGCGTCCACTTTATTTACCGCAAACGACGCAATCTCCATATCCAGAAAATTACTGACTTCCATATTTCCGGTTCCAGACAACAGATCATTAATCCCTCCCATAAGCTGGGATACATAGTCCCCTGCCTCCGCCTCTGAAGTCACCCCATAAGACACCAGCGTTTTCTCAAAGTACTCCCGGATCTCAGCATTTAATATTGCGCTGGCCTGATCAGGAGATGTATTCCCTTCCAAAGCCTGGGACATGGCAAAGAGTCCGTACACATCCTTCAGCACCGTGTCATAATTGGCAAGTGCGGAATTAACTGCCAGGTCCCCGGCACTGGACACCATGGAGCGGGCCATATTGATACGGCTTGTATCCACGATCAGTGCGGAGAATACCATGGTAACAAGCAGGATAATAACCATCATCACTGAAACAGATCCCTCTATCCTTCGTTTGACTTTATATTTCATTTCTCACCTCCTTTTATGAACTGCTTCACACTTATCCCTGTGGATCTGCTTTCCTGATGGATGAGCTTCATCAAGGCCAGTGCTCGCCACATTGATAAAATGCACTTGCCTCATCCCCACATCATACCTGCTCATTCACAATCCTCCTTATGTTTTAAATTATTAAAAATTATCAAGTATCTATATTTTTATAATGCTGTTTTCATTCTGATTTTTCTCAAAAGCAAAATACCATTCAGCTTTTTCTATTTCATATTTTATAATTTAATCAATTTACCATGGGCATCCCAAAAACAATTCTTCTTTTCCCCTTAATAATCTTCTTAACATTTCCAAGTCTCTTAGCCTCCCCAAAAGCGTACAAATAAACAAACCAGCATTAATCACTCCAATTTCTGATCTATGTACTTTACATTCAAATAAGGCAACATGCTTCTATCCCCTATAATTACTTTATTTCTTCTTTCCAAAACGGATCTGCACCCATTAAAAAGTACAATACATTGTTCTTGATTTTTAGAAATTAATGTTTCCATAAATTTCATCATCATTTGGTATGTACTCTGGTTCTCTGAGTAATACAGATCAAACCATATTTCATAATCCAAATCCATATTGTACTCTTCTTTAGTTATATCCATTTTTAACGATTTATCCCTCACCCTTATGAGGAAATCGCTACAATATGCTACACATTCATGTTCATTGTTTTTTTTGATTTCAATTTCTTTTGCCAATAATTCTAATTGGTGTAAGATAAATTTTTTGAATTCAGTAAAGTTGTTGCGATCTTGCATATATAGCACATACAATTCCATATATATCTCCCTTAATTCATTTTGGAAGCCACCTTTCTATATTTCCATCCTTAATAATAATCAATTCTTTTAACGTTTCTATCTCATATTCCATGAATTGATTATATAAGTCCTCCTCAGACCCAGCATAATCATCCAGGTTTAGTATTATCCTTTCTGCCTGCCTTGTCGTTTTATCTTCCACATTACTCCAAATATTCCGCACATTCCTACCATCAGGAGAATAACAGTCAAACGCTTTCCCGTCAATTAAGTAATCTGGATTAGAGCCTGCCTCTATGCCATACCCATTTCCTCCCCTTCTTTCTGGAAGCATTTCTATGTCATAGCCATATTCAGCCAGCAAATCTGCGCTTTCGTTTTGACGATCAATAGGCCTTCCATCAGGTCCTGGTCTAGAGCGTTCATAATTACCTCTTGGGGTTCCGCCTCTTGGAAGCGTTGGCTCCGTTAATAACACATTTGTAGTTTGTGGCTCCGGCGTACTGCTGGGCTTCGGCACGGGCGCAGGCGTAGGCGCAATCCAATCCCCCGGCAGACTTCCGTTCAGCAGATACTCCTGCATGTAAATATACCAGTCATCCTCCGTCCAGGTACTGGTGTCCTCGCCTTCACTGATAGCGTCCACATTAGACTGGCCGAAACGCGCGATCATGCTGTCCCGGATTTGCTGGGGCGTTACCTCTTCCTTATCATCATCCTTTTCTTCCCCGCCCGGAATTGCAACGACTCCCAGGCCGCCAGTGGAAGCATTCCCCCCGTTTCCCACACCGCCGGTGCCATTGCCCGCCACGATGCCTGCAAAATCCCCTGCGCCGTTATCGCCTTCTGTCCCTGTGCCGCTTTCACCACTGCCATTCTCTTCTTCGCTGCCGCTTTCCCCGACGTCTGCAAAATGGTCACCTTCACCGCCTCCACCGGCAGACGCCCCTGCTCCTCCCAAACCTCCGGATCCCTTTTCCCCGCTCAGGAACTGAGTGAGCTTGGTTCCCATATCGTTCAGCTTGCCCAGGACCTTCTGAATATTTCCCCCGGTACTTCGGTCAATGGCAGCGCAGACGTCGATAATCAGGTCCACATTCCGGATGAATTCGTCTGGATCGTTTACTGCTGTGGCCGCCGTCACGGTATAGTTAAACTCCGTAGGCAGACCAAAGTTTCCGAAGATCTTGGGCAAAGGGTACCTGGCGGTAATACTGACTTCCACATTCTGATAGATGATCTTGTTGTCTATCTTTACCGCGATATCCCCTGTCTCAATCTCACGCCAGGGAATCTTGGTATTTTGGATGATGTTGGAAATCTCATTCACCGTGGCGTCCCGGATATCCGCCGTATTCATCACCAGATAGCGGTAGGGCTTGATATTGTCACCCACTCCGTTGAAGCTGTCCGCGCTCAGTTGGGTCACATTGGTATCCAGCGTGCCCGATTGATGCCCCGACTGCCGCAGAATCATGGAATAGTTGGGATCGCTTATGCATCTCGCCGCATATATGGTCCCTCTCTTCGCAGCCGCATCCAGCGTGGAATGATCGTGTATGACAAAAGACGCCAGGATCATAAAGTAAATCACAATAATGATCAATGGCAGAATTATGACATTTTCAATTAAGGTATTGGCTTTCTCGGATCTCAGTCTCTTATATATTCTCTGTAACATTATTTTCATCCACAGGTACTTCTCTTGTGTTACGGCTCCGCCGCGTCTCCGCAGCAGAGCCACAACTGCTTCAACTAGTTCCACTGACTTGCCACATCCGACTGGGTGGTATTCTCATTGCCGTTCACAATCAGACTGTTCCAGATTCCCTTCACCAACCCGGTCAGCTGATCCTTGAACGCAAATGCCAGAATCAGCACGATGCCGATAATTACCAGGGTTGCAATCAATTCCGCCCCTCCGGCCTGTTCCTTGAAAACTCGCCTAAACCAGCTGTCCACCTTGAACTTACAACAAAATGCCGCATTTCTCATCGCTGTAACCATTGTTCCTTCCTCCTTTCGTATTTTCTATATCTATGCGTATCGCAGACATTACCTGCGGTATCACCTGAGCACTATGCTCCGATATTGCTGACTATGGGAACCAGAATCATAACAAAGATACCCACCAGGATCATTCCCAGAGGAATCATCAGCTTGTTGGCCGCTGCTTCTCCCTGGCGCTTTACTATGTGCTTCTTCTCCTCCCAGCACACTGCGGACTCATTCTTCAGGAATTCCACCAATTCCTTATTCCCCTTCTCCAGATTCTGTACCAGCATGGAGATAAATTTCTTCACAAAGGGTACGCCGCAACGATTCCCAAACCCAATATAGGCGTCAATCTCGGATTTACCATTCCGCATGTCCACAGCGGCATTCCGCATCTCCTCGTAAAGAACACTGCTGCCGGTAACTCCGATCTCTTCCCAGGCCTCTCTGGTAATCATCCCGGCGTTAATCAGCAGCGCCATCTTGGACACCACATCGCAGAAATCCTTGGTGATGGATATCTCCCTCTCCTTGATGATATCCGTGATCTTGGTGTCGGCATAATACCACAGCACTCCGGCAGCAAATATGCCAAACAGCATAATGACAGGATAGCCAAACAACGGTCCCAGCAGGGGCGTCAGCACCAGGCACGAAAAGGCATATGTAACCTTCTCCGCCATATTAACGCAATAATAATACTCTCCGTATTTTTCCCCATATACAATCTTGGCCTGCGCAATGCGTTTCCGGTCAAACTGAGATTGATAAGAATAACGCACCATGCCCAGTATCTGGAACCCCACTCCGTACAGACCCTTCAGCATATATTTTCTGCCGTCCAACGGCTCCAGCATCTCTTTATACTGCCTGCTTCCCCTGAACAGGAGAATGCCCCACAGTATTATGAGTACAAAATACAGAGACAGACATATAATATCAGTCACTTCTCGCCCTCCCTACAACTTGATATCCAATATCTTCCGGCTCACAAAATAAGAGGCAGCAAAGATCATCAGGGCAATGGATACAGACAACTGGCCTATAGGCGACTGCAGGTCAATCAAGTCCCCGCCCATGGATTTCATCAGCAGAATAAAAGCTACCGGCATCACCAACATAATATTCTGTTCGTTTTTCTGACCGGATACCATCGTCTCCAATTCCATCTGGATCTCTATCTTGTCCCCCAGAATTACTGTGGTGTTTTTGATGACTTCCTTAATATTGCCGCCCTTTTTATAACAGGTTGCAAACACGTTGGCAAAATTGCGGATATCCTCAATTCCGCTGCGCTCCGCGAAATTCATCAAAAGATCCTCAATTTGAATATTGTTATTCAGCCCTGTGCGGATTATCTGCACTTCTTTTACAATATCCGCATCCGCCGAAAACTGCACTGCCAGGTCTTCTGCGGCGCCGGCAAAGGCGTCAAACATATTTTTGCCTGCGCCTATAGAAGTGGACAGTGCGTCTAACAACCCCCGAAACTGCATGGTAAGCCTGGTTTGACGCTTTCTGATTACCTGCCCGGTTCTCATGGGGACAAATATAAATCCACAGACAGCGCCCACAATGACAGATACCAGTATCTTTTCGTAAAATATGTACAGCACTGCGCCGCTGGCCGCCATGCCCATGAGAAACCACAGAATCTTCTCTCCAGGGCTGGGAAAATAAACATTATAATCCGTTGCGTCGCAGGTCAGCCCCGTTTTTACCTCATAAGGTTCCTTTTTTCCAAATAGCTTCATCCGTATCTCTCCTAGATCTCTTCCCGTATACCTGTCATAATCAATTTATTCCTGTGGACCATCTGATTGGCTGTCCGCCGCAGAGCTCCGGAAACCTTGTATAAAGTGCTGTTCTCATCCTCCTCAAACACATACAGAGGATTCAGTTCAATCTGCCCGTTCCGATATCCCACCACCTCCGTGATCTCCATTGTCTTACGGGACTTATCCCTCAGTCGGGACAGATGGATAATAATATCTACCGCCGAGGCGATCTGTTGGCGAATCGCCTCCAGCGGCAGGCCGTCCGCTCCCTGAAGCACCATGGTTTCCAGACGACTCAGCATATCCTGTGTGGAGTTGGCATGCCCGGTGGACAGTGAGCCGTCATGGCCGGTATTCATGGCCTGCAGCATATCCAATGCTTCCCCTCCCCGGACCTCGCCCACAACAATACGCTCCGGGCGCATACGCAAAGAGGATTTGATCAGATCCCGTATGGTAATCTGTCCTGCGCCAGATGCGTTGGCATTGCGGGTCTCCAGCCGGACCAGGTTCTCCACTCCCTCAATCTGAAGTTCCGCCGAGTCCTCTATCGTAATCACTCGTTCGTCCTTGGGAATGTAATTGGAAAGCGCATTGAGGAAGGTGGTCTTGCCGGAACCGGTGCCTCCGCAGATAAATATGTTGTATTTAGCCCTGACCAGCAGCTCCAGCTTATCCGCGATCTCCTGGGTGATGGAACCATATCGGATCAGTTTCGCAATGGTCATGGGTTCCTTGGAAAACTTTCGAATGGTCAATGTAGGGCCGCACAGTGCAATGGGCGGCAATACCACATTTACACGAGATCCGTCCGGCAATCTGGTATCGCAGATTGGATTGGCCTGATTGACTTCCCTTCCTGCCAGGCCCACAATCCGCTGTATAATGTCCTCCAGCCGCCGTTGGCTCTCAAACTGCTTGTCCAGCTTAAACAGATGCCCGCCCTGCTCTATAAAGATATTCTGGGGACCGTTTATCATTACCTCCGTGATGGTGTCATCACTGATAATCGCATCCAGCAGCCCAAAGCCTCTGATGGAACTGTATACCTGTTCCACGATGGACACCCTCTGTTCTATGGGCACATACTGTCCTCCCAGATGCTGCTCCGTAACCTGTTCAACCTTTTCTTCCAACTCCTGGTCTGTCAACTGGCTAATGGGAATATTATCTATAATGTAGTCCTTGATATTCGCTACCATCTGTTGCTCTGTTTCAAAAGTCATGCATTTTCTCCTTAGTACAATTTATCCAGTACTTCCTGCTCCGCCAGCTGTCTCAGCAGCTGTTCCACCGTATAACCCTCATAGCGCTTGATGCCTCCGACTTCTCTGACATCCGAAATCGCCGCCTTCTCTGAAGTCCTGCTGCTGAATCGGTTATACAGGATACTGCATCGGATCAGGAGTTTCCAGTCATTCTGTTCCTCGAGAATCCTCATGGACGCCATAACCCGCTCCAGCTTCCTGTTGGAGGTCGGAGAACCATCCCCTACCATTACGATCTGGGCACATTCCCGCAAAATATCCAGTTCCGATTTTTCAAGAGAAAAATCCATATCTAAAATGATATAGTCATATGCACCACACATCTTAATATTAGCGATCATGTTACGGATTTCCTCAGAATTCAGTTCTGCCATATCCAGTGCCGTGGCTGTGGCAGAATAGAACCATACGCCTGACGGATCCTGCTTCACAACGCTCTCCAGCTTTACGGACAGATTCCCCTTCCTGCTCTTGATGGCATATATAATGTCCTGAAAACTGCCCGCTCCCTCCGCCTGGAAGAATACATCCGCACTGCCAAACCGTTCCAGATTCAGGTAGAGAACCTTTTTTCCCTTTCTGGCCAGTCTGATTGCGCTTGCAGCTGCAACTGTCGAAGCCCCTGTGCCGCCGGATGCCGCCAGATAGGCAATTAACCTGCCCCCGTTTCCCTGTTCCATATGAAGTCCGGTAATCTCTGTCACATTCTCCGCGTATATACTCAGGATCTGCCGGTAAATCAAATCTGCTTTCTGAAATTTATGTATGACCTGCTGCCCTCGAAAAGATTCAATCTCCGCGGAATCAACCAAGTAGGCAAAACCACAGCGCCCTGGAATCTGCCGGTTGTCAATCTCAAAACTATCGTCTGCCAGAAACACATCTATCCTGCTGGCTGTCAACGCTTCAAAAGCCGCCTGCTCCCGCGTGAAAGAATACATTTCCAGCTTCTCGGTATACCGGGAATTAAACGCTGAGACCAGACGATTCAAATAGGTCTTATCACTCCCCAGAATTGCCACTTTAATTTTCATTTTATCCCCCTGTCCGCCTGTTTCACAGAAACCCCATTAAATCCCTTAATTTCATGATTCTTGTAATTTTAATCAATTAATGCCCGTAATATTTAAGCATTTGTAATCTAAAATTTCAAAATAATTATACAATACATGCAAATATTGTGTCAACATATTTATTTGTATTTGGTTATATATTTTTATATAAATAATTATTGAATGATTTTTGATTATATTACAAGTAGAATCAGACCCACTTTTCAGTTTTATTTATTATTTTTCATCAATATAATCCACGCCCTACGAGAATTCTATTGTTATGAATAAAAAGCACCACCCGCTATTACGCAGTGGCGCTTCAACATATCCGGGTTGTCCCCCACGACATATCTATCAAATAAAAAGAGGATAGAACCGGTCAAGCCTCCCTATGGCTCAACTGACCCTATCCCTTTTGGGGCATTATTCATCTTCCTATCCTACCCCTGCTCAAACTTCTCCCGCAGCTTCCCCAGCGCCTTCTTCTCGATCCGGCTCACATAACTCCGTGAAATTCCCAACCGCTCCCCGATCTCGCACTGGGTCAATTCCCGGTTTCCCCATAGTCCGTACCGCAGCAACAGGATTTCCCGCTCCCGTTCCGTCAGTTCCTGCTGCATCAGCGTCATAAGCCTTTGCACATTGCCGCGATATTCCAGGGCCTCCACTACATCCTGCTGCTCCTGTTCGATCACGTCCATCAGGTGAATCTCGTTCCCCTCTTTGTCCTGCCCGATGGGTTCGAAAAGGGATACCTCCCTGGAAGTCTTTTTCTTGCTGCGCAGCAGCATCAAGAGTTCATTGTCGATACACCTGCAGGCATATGTGGCCAGCCTGCCCTTGCCTGCGTCAAAAGTGTCTATGGCCTTAATCAGACCGATACAGCCGATAGAAATCATATCTTCCATATCTTCATCCACGTTCTGGTATTTTTTGACTACATGAGCCACCAGGCGCAGATTACGCTCTATGAGGGTGTCCTTGGCAGCCTGGGCCTGGTCGGCGTCTCCTTCCCTGAGCAGGCGGACATAGTGAGCTTCTTCTCCAGAGGTCAAGGGCTTTTGAAAGGTCTTCAATCGTAGCCTCCACAGGATACTCTTACCTCTAGTCTATGTAATCAGGACATTTTTCGTGCCTTTCCCACTCTCTACTATTTCCGCTCCTGACTCCCTCACGCCATGACATGCCATCAGCTAAATTCATCCCTTGTCGCCGCCCCATCCCCAGGCTTTCAAACCATCTGAAACGGCACCCCCCACCGCTGCCGTTTCATCCTAAAATCATGTAATCGGCGGCTCCAGAAAATCCGCCATCACCATATTGGCTACATCCAATCCCCGCTCCGTCAGATACAGGTATTTTTCTCCAGTCTTGTCCTGATAGTCCAGTAACCCTAATGCAATATATCGATCTATAACCTCTCCATACACCTCTTCCAGCCTCCGGTGGAAAAATCTATAAAATGTTCCTGCGCATACTCCCTCCGTCAGACGCAGGCCCAGAAACATAAATTCTTCCATCTGCTCCGCCATTGACAACAGGCTGGACGGCTCTCTCTGTCTCAAAGGGGCCTCCAGATAAGAAGTCAGTTCTCTCCCATTCCGGAATCGGACATTATCCACCAGCGAAGCCGCGCCTATGCCAAAACCCAGATAGTTTTCCCTGGTCCAATACCCCACATTATGCCGACACTCGCCCCCCGCCTTTGCATAGTTGGAGATCTCATAGCGCTGATACCCGTACTCCCGTAAAACCCGCTCCGTCAGCCCATATAGCGCCCGGTCCGTCTCCTCGTCCGGCAGTTTCAGTTCTCCGTCCTCATAGCGCCTGGCAAAATCCGTTCCCTCCTCCAGGATCAGACTGTAGGCGGAAATATGCTCCGGCCCGGGCACAAGCTCCGCCACCCTTCTTAGTGTGGTCTCATAAGAAGCAGGGGTTTGACCCGGCAAGCCGCTCATCAGATCCACATTGATTCTGGAAAATCCTGCTGCCACCGCCCCCTGGTAGGCATCCAGAAACTGCCTCCAGGTATGAATCCTCCCCAGCTCTTTCAGTTCCTCATCCCAGGATGACTGCAAGCCCAGACTCAGACGGTTTATTCCCGCCTTATAATACCGTCTCAGAGCATCTCGGTCCGCCGTCCCCGGGTTGACCTCCATGGAAATTTCTGCCTCCGGCAGAACCCGGTAGCATTGACGCAGGATATCCATTATCTTCTCGATGTGTCCCGACGCAAGCAGACTGGGCGTACCGCCCCCGATAAAGACTGTGGTCACCTCAAAACCCGCATACGCCTCCGCCCGGCCCCGCATCTCCCGCTCCAGCGCCCCCACATATTGATCCTGTACTTCCCGCCCCGCCGGAGCGGACAGGAAATCACAATATCCGCATTTGCGCATGCAGAAAGGAATATGAATATATATTTCCGTATTTTTCACCTCTGCCTCTGTTACGCCATCCCCAACAGACCTCATAAACCCTTCATTAATACGGATGCCGTCTGACATGCCTGTCCGGGGCAGAACGTTGTCAAAAATTTTTATTTACAAATTTACTGTGTTGTATCTAATCAGACTGTATGCAAATGATTACAACACCTAAATAGGAAGATGGACATTTTAACTCCTTCATAAGCAGAAAAAGATTCCGGCTCATGAACCTTCTTTGATCAACCCCAATTCTACTGCCATAGAAGGATTCAATACCAGTACATCCGCTTTCCATATCTTTCTATAACGTAACAGCCTTGTCTCAAGTTCCGCCTTAGGACCACCTAACCAGCTTTCTTCAGCCTCTGCGATCACAAGAACAAACCTGATCTTACTCCCCATATATGTCCGCTTTTTAACAATTTTTTCTCCCACACTGTCACTGTACCCATTTATCCCCAGCACAGTTGCAGAAAACATATTAATAGAATCGACAAATTTGTCCGCTATTTCACTATAATATTGCTCATACTTTTTCTGTTTATCCTCACTGTCGTTCTTGTTGGCCTCATTGGGGCAAGTCTTTTTGGCTTCTACAAACAAAACATTTTCACCCGCTGTCAAATAAATAAATTCTACTGTTTTGATTCCTTCCCCAGTCTTCCGGTGTATATCCGAATGCTCAATATGAAACAATTGTTCCTTTTCCAGATTATCAAATTTTACACCCGGCTCAATTATGGGTTCAGCCCTCATAATTTCACCCCTATCTCATCTCTGTAAATCTGTAAATATGTTTTGGTTATTGGGTTATTCTCCAGCAAAGTAAACTGTTCACTGGTCTCACAGCATACGCCTCCCCCTTCGGGCTGAAAATAGAAGGAATAGTATGATACCAAATCCTCCTGTGCCTTTTTGATATCAATATACTTCGCCAAAAAGTAATTATGAGTGGATAGGAATATTTGTACACCATTTCTGTATAATTCCAACAACAATTCTGCCACTGTGGACAGATAGGCAGGATTTACATTTGCCTCTGGCTCATCCCAAAACAGAATGGAGCCTTTTTCCAGAGTACCATTCTTAGCCAGAAGCCACAAAAGGCCCATTTTTTTGATTCCCTCCGCAACAAGACTGAATTCCTGTTTCGAACTGCCCTTTTTTAAGTAAAATTCATCTTTGTCTCCGTCATAGACCACCTGTCCGTCCGTCATTTTTTCTATTCTTTTTAGCATTGCTGCCCTGGCTGTAGGATTTTTTCCCATCGTAATATCGATTTTTGCGGAGTTAATTATGTCGATATACGTATCATCAAATCTGACATTATCTACACTTGTTGCGGCGGCAAGCTTATAACTATGAGAGAGGATTTCTTTAGCGGGAATAAAGATACTGGAATTGTCCTTAAATTCCTTTTCCCACTTTTCCTTCCCTCTCACATCTGCCGCACTCTTTTTGGTCTTTTTATCAAAGGTAATCTCCAGATGCGCATCTGTCCTTTTATCATCATTCGCCGCATTGACCCTGATCTTTGCAATATGATTACCCTTTCGTCTATCCACAAGTCTGGAAATACGAAAGTCATCTGGCATCATGGTACGAACAATTTTCTGTCCGAAATCAGTATCCATGCGGTTAGATCTGCAAGCTGAATATAATATTTTTAACATGTGCGTCTTTCCTGTAGCATTTTCCCCGATAAAGACATTGATTCCATTGCAGAAATCTATCGCCACTTTTTCAAACACTGTTATATTTTCAATCTTTACACTTTTAAGTTTCATACACCGTCCCCCTTAACACTGCCATCCCCATACCGTCATTTCCGATCATCCAGCTTCAGCACGCTCATAAATGCCTTCTGGGGAATCTCCACGCTGCCGATCTGGCGCATACGCTTCTTACCCTCCTTCTGCTTCTCCAGCAGCTTCTTTTTCCGGGTAATATCGCCGCCATAGCACTTGGCCAGCACATCCTTGCGCATAGCCTTGACTGTCTCCCTGGCGATGATCTTGCCTCCCACCGCCGCCTGGATGGGAATTTCAAACAGATGCCTGGGAATCTCGTCTTTCAGCTTCTCGCACATCTTCCTGCCCCGCTCGTAAGCAGAATCCGCATGAACGATAAAGGACAGCGCGTCCACTTCCTCCCGGTTAATCAGGATGTCCAGCTTCACCAGGCTGGACTGCTCGTACCCTTTCAGATCATAGTCAAAGGAAGCATAGCCCCGGGAGCGGGACTTCAGCGCGTCAAAAAAGTCATAGATAATTTCGTTCAGAGGCAGTTCATATTTCAGCAGCGCCCTGGTTCCTTCAATATATTCCATGCCCAGATACCGTCCCCGCCTCTCCTGACAGAGTTCCATAATGGAGCCGATGAATTCGCTGGTCACCATGATTTCCGCATTGACGATGGGTTCCTCCATATATTCGATCTCCGAGGGATCCGGCAGATTGGAAGGATTGGTCAGTTCGATGACTTCTCCGTTGGTCCGGTGCACTTTATAAATTACCCCCGGCGCAGTGGTCACCAGATCCAGATTATATTCCCTCTCCAGCCGCTCCTGAATGATCTCCAGATGTAAAAGTCCCAGGAATCCGCACCGAAACCCAAAACCCAAAGCCACCGATGTCTCCGGCTCATAGTTCAAAGACGCGTCATTTAACTGCAGCTTCTCCAAAGCGTCCCGCAAGTCGGGATACTTGGCGCCGTCCGCCGGATACATGCCGCAATACACCATGGACTGCACCTTCTTATAGCCGGGCAGCGGCTCCCCGCAGGGATTGCCGTCATCCGTCACCGTATCCCCCACCGCCGTATCCTTCAGGTTCTTAATGGAAGCAGTGATATACCCTACCATGCCGGCGCTCAGTTCTTCGCAGGGAAGAAACTGGCCTGCACCGAAGTATCCCACCTCCACCACTTCCTGTCTGGCCCCGGTGGCCATCATACGGATCACTGTGCCCTTCTTCACCCGGCCCTCCATGATCCGGCAAAAAATGATGACCCCCTTATACGGGTCGTACACCGAGTCAAAAATCAGCGCCTGCAGAGGATTCTCCGGGCTGCCGCCGGGGGCCGGTATCCTGTGGACGATCTGCTCCAACACCTCCTCAATGCCGATGCCGTTCTTGGCTGAGATCAGAGGCGCGTCCTGGGCTTCCAGGCCGATCACATCCTCGATCTCCTCCATCACCCGCTGAGGTTCCGCACTGGGAAGGTCAATCTTGTTGATCACTGGAAATACCTCCAGGTCATGGTCCAGGGCCAGGTATACATTGGCCAGCGTCTGGGCCTCAATGCCCTGAGCGGCGTCCACCACCAGGATTGCCCCGTCGCAGGCCGCCAGGGAACGGCTGACCTCATAGTTGAAATCCACATGCCCCGGAGTGTCGATCAGGTTAAAGACATACTCCATCCCGTCCCGGGCTTTATAAATGGTGCGCACGGTCTGAGCCTTGATGGTGATACCCCGTTCCCGCTCCAGTTCCATATTGTCCAGCACCTGGGCCTGCATCTCCCGGCTGGTCAGAAGCCCGGTGCTCTCAATGATCCGATCCGCCAGGGTGGATTTGCCATGGTCGATATGGGCCACTATACAAAAGTTGCGTATCCTGCTCTGCTCTATAGAACTCATCCGTATATCCTCTCTGTCTGTGCTTTTTGCCATTCCATTTTATTACATATGCCCTATTTTATCAGAAACAGCCCGTCTATGCAAGTTGATACTTGCCCATGACCCCCCGGTTTGCGGAGTTTCATCAGATATTTTGCTGTCAGTGCACCAGTATTGCTTTCTATCCCTGCGCCTCCATAGGAACGGCGTCCTCCCCGGACAACACCAGATCCAGCAGATGGGCAATGGGATCACAGGCGTTCATGGCCTCCTCCAGGGTATTGTTCTGGGCCCCCAGTTCGATCAGCAGCGTGCGGGGACGCAGATGCATATTATAACGATAACCATTTATGTAATTCTTCCGGGTGAGCCCGGGATAATACTCCTCCGCCTTCAGCTTCATCTGGAAAGAGAACGCCAGATTGTCCGGAAGGTTGTCATTCTTCAGATAACTGATACTGCCGGTCCTGTTGGTCCAGCTGATACCGTTGAAAAACATGAACCGGGCCGTGGGCCTGCCGTCCAGATTCATCATCAGACGGGTGCTCTCATCTGCCACCGCGTCCCGATGCAGATCAATAACCACCTGGATCTGGGGATTCTCCTCCAGCAGCCGGGTGATCTCCGGCAGAGAACGGGAATAGGCATCGTCACGCCCTGGTAGATCATAGGTTCCCTCATGATGCAGCACCTGATACCCATATTGTTCCTCCAGAATATCCGCCAGATGCTGTCCCACCCCCATGATGGTGGTACTGTCATCCCCGGGCACGGAATCTGCGAATCCTTCCTGAGAATGGGTGTGGTAAATCAGAATCTGAGGTCCCTCGCCCTCCTTGTCAATGGTCATGTCCCGCCGGGACAGCGCTTCCACATCCAGCAGATCCCGGCCGATGTTGGTAATGCTGTCCACTATATAGAACTGATTGCGAAGCGTTTCATAATCTTGCAGCGCCGCAAGATCCACCGTCTGCTGCCGGACATGGGGAACGAATCCCGCCGAAGCCATCATGCCGGGCCCGTTCTCTGAATCCACAATCTCCGAAACCGCCGCTTCCTCCTCTGGGGAAGGTTCCTGGACTTCCCAGCCGTTTTCTTCCAGCAGGCTCTCCAGATCCAGCATTACCACGCCTTCCTCCTGCGTCCTCTCCTGGTTTTCCAACCGCATCAGATCCTCCAGGGACAACTCCGTTTCCTCCTGGCCTGTGACGGCCTCCTGGTTCTCCTGCCGCACTGCCACCTGCCCGGACTGGGTCTGGTAGAGGTAGCCCGGCATCCATTCCCCCAGGCTCTCCTCCCGAAGGATCAGGCCCTCCCGATCCTCCCGGCCCTCCGACTGACCTGCCAGCACCGGCATCAGTTCCCGGATCCCCTGATCCCGCCCTGCCTCCAACAGGCCGGAAAACAGACCACCGTCCTCCGTTTTCCCCCGCCCGCCCGAAAGGGCCTGCCAGATCAGCAGCAGGATGCCGCATATCACTATGACGGGAATTATTTTGTTGCTGTTCCTGCGTTTGACAGGCCTCACCCACTTTCCCGGTTCATCCCTACTACTATATGCATGCCGGGCCCGGGACATTCCAGGGCACGGGAAGCCTCACGGACATTCCAAGGCCATATTAATGCCCTCCGAAACAGTATAACTGACCCGTTTTACCACTGCGTCGATATCCTTACCAGTCATATACATATTGTTCAGTTCCGCAAAGGCTGTGCGATGATTGCCCATATATTTTACCCGGTCAAAATCCTTCTCCGCCTCCATGATCCGCTCCAGTGCGTCCCCCACAATGGTGGCCGCGTCCACCACCGTGGGCACGCCGATGGCGATCACAGGTACTCCCAGACTCTCTCTGGTCAGGGCATTGCGGTGGTTCCCCACCCCGGAGCCAGGTTGTATGCCCGTGTTGGTGATCTGAATGGTGCGGTTCAGACGTCGGGTACTGCGGGCCGCCAGCGCGTCAATAACGATCAGCAAGTCCGGCTCCGTCTCCGTTACCACACCCTTGATGATCTCCGCCGTCTCCATGCCGGTTTTGGCCATTACCCCCGGCTCGATGCTGCTGATCAGGTTCATGCGTTTTTTGTTATAGGCTGCGGAGCCGTAAGCCTTCACAATATGCCTGGTGATAAACAGATTGTCCACCACCTGGGGCCCCAGAGCGTCAGCCGTCACATCTCGGTTGCCCAGCCCCACCACCAGAACGGACAGTTCCTCCTTCTCCTGCTCCATCATCTGCATCAGTTCCCGGGACAGGCACTCCGAGATTTCCCGGTGGTAGTCCTCATCCGGCTCCAGCATGGTGGGAGCCTCTATGGTGATGTAAGTGCCCATGGGCTTTCCCATGGCCTTAGCCCCGTTTTTAGTGTCAATCATCACCTTGGTAACCTTGATATCCTCCTGTTCCTGACAGTACTCCTCCACCCGGACTCCCCGCAATTCACTGTCGGCTTCCGAGATGCTCTCCCTGGCTTCCAAGGCCAGATCCGTCCTTACCTGAAACCCATTCATATGCATTCTCCTTATTCCTTTAATGGTCCCTCATAATGTCTGTGTACGGTGGCTCCCGCATCCGCTGCGCATTCCTTCGAAATAGTAACAGTTTTTGCGTTTTTCTTGGTTTTATGTATTGACAAATTGCCATTCTTTTACTAAAATACAAGAGTATGTTTACCTTAGTCCTCCGTGTCTGGCTAAGATAAACCGGTCGACAATAACACAAATGGATCGTAATTGGAGGTGTAATTTTGGCAAATATTAAATCCGCAAAGAAGAGGGTTCTGGTGAACCGCACCAAGGCCGAAAGAAACAAGGCTATCAAGTCCGGTACCAAGACCGCTATGAAGAAGGTGTACGCTGCTATCGAAACCGGGGACAAGTCCGTTGCAGAAGCCGAGTTGAAGGCGGCGACCAAGACCATCGAAATGGCTGCTTCCAAGGGCATTTACCACAAGAACAATGCCGCCAGGAAGGTGTCCCATCTGAGCAAAGCTGTAAACAGGATGGCATAAATTCATAAATTGAGATTAAAAGAAGCATCCATACCGTCATGTGGATGCTTCTTTTTTATGTTTTACTTATGTGTTTTTAACCCCCCGAGTCGGAACTGGTCACGATCCGCCTCTTACTTACCTCTTTGCGGATGAAATCATCTCTCTGCAGATTCATCTCCGGCTTGCCGCCGGCAATATAAGTAGTATCCGTAGTGGTCTTTTTACCCTCCTTACTGTGCAGGTTCATGCCCACAAATACCCCCGCAACAACGGTGGGAACCACCAGGGCCAGCTTCAGAAGCCCGGAGGCGATCTTGCTGCCGCTGTTGCTGCTCATTCTGTCTGTGATATAATCGATACAGGCGCTGTACGCTCTGCAGGGATCACTCTCGATATAATTGTCCACACAAGTCAGCGCCTGATCAATCTCATAATCACCAAATCTCTCAAAAATCCTGCCGCTGGTGGACAGATGCGTGCCGGACTGCCCCTCATACCAGTTGTCCAGGATCAGCGCGCCATCCCCATAGGGGGCATTATAACCGTACATATTGTTATCATAGAAGTCATCCGCTATGTCCTGCATATTCAGCTCCCAGTCCTCATAGCGGTAATTATATGCCTCCTTGGCTTCACTCCCCTCCACCGGCTGCCGCATGGTCACCAGGATCAGGTCGCAGCCAATCTCTTCCTCACTCTTCTTAATCAATTCCCGCAGTTGTTCCTCTTCCGCTTCCGTCAGTACGTCCGCATAGTCAAAGACCCGCTCCTCCGGGGCCTTATTATTGCCACGGCCTTCCGGCGGACGCGACATCAGCTTTACCGCAACTACCGGCACCGTCACCACCAGCAATATGCCCAGTATAATAAACCAGATACGAAAAAAACGAATATATTGCCTTCTAGCTTCCTTCTTAATATCATTCTCCATCTCAAACGCCCTCCTATGCTGATAAAGTGTTCAACAGAGTCAAAATTCCGGTCAGAGAATATGCGGACAAAACACCCAGCAGGACTAAAATGGCGGTCAGGCAGGCCCACAGCGTGGCTCCATAGGCCCAGACCTTGGCCCGGGAAACAGGCGTGGTTCCGATGATCTTACCTGTCTGTCCATTCACATAAAATGGATATTCCTTTTCTTTATAGGTATAGTGATAAACCCATACCGGCAAAAGATCAAACTCTGTGTCAGGAGGCGGTGCCATAATGCTCCGATTCACAGGTGTCACAAAAGAATATCCGCCGATACTCTTTTGCAACATGGCCGAAGCGCTGCTCTCCATCTTGGCGTGAGCACGGCTCTCAATCATCTCTGCCCCCATGTTGTACTTCTCTCCCAGAAAGCCGGACATGTATTCCGGCTGAAAGGGAACCAGTCCCCCATAATCATAAGGCTCCAGGAGGTCCATGATGCCATCCGGCATCTTCACGGAAGCATCCGCCGGAATCCCCTGAAATTCAATCCCCATGTCCCGCACCACATTATAGTAAGAATGCTCGGTATACTCCATGTCGCCAGTGATCCAGGTGCGGCGCTTGATGCCCTCCCCATGGAACTGGCATCGGCTGTGGTAACTGTACATCCAAAAGGGGACATATTCTCCGGAAATGGTGTTCAGCCGCGACTCCGACAGGAAATCTGTGGGCGCGAATGTGCACTTTTTAAATTTATTCCGAATCATCTCCTTCACCTGCTCTTTGCCCAGCCTGAAGGGAATGATTCTGCCGGGGGCATAAGCCCCCTCAATCCTCTCGTCCAGAATTATGTAATGGTCACAGTATGGACACTGCATGGCCGACGTATGTTCGGTGTAAGTCGTCTCGCCGCCGCAGTTGGGACACACCTGCATCCGGGCATGCTCATATTGCCGTTCATCGCTCTTTTCGCTGTCACAAAATGGACAGTACATCATCTTCTTCTCAGGACTGTAGACTGTATTGCCGCCACAGTTCTTGCACTTAAATATCATGACTCAATCCCCCTCCCGTTCAGTTTCCGATTCATATTCTATTATATTGTACCAAAAAGTCCTAAATTCCGCAATGCACAAATCAGGTGCGTCTGATGGATTCAAGGGTTTGCATAGGAATGCAAAAAACGACTATCAGCGGCGCTAAATCTTCCATAGAATATGCCGATATTTTTATCAGCGTAAGCATTTCGGCCACGGATGGCACAGAGCAGTTTCAGTGTCATCCGTGGCTTATTTTCAGGAGGAAAACGATATGAGAATCCATACTGACCAGACAGGTATGACAAAGAGCGCCGCAGACGCAGGCTTTCGGACAGGACGCTTTACCCAGGGCCTTCGGGCGGACAATTCAAGCTGGCTGGAATCCTGCGGCAGCCTGTTTCTGAAGCAGTCCCAGGACGGGGAACAGGCGGATCACATCTCCGGCGGGACAGGCCGTGAAAAAACAGACGGCAGAAGCGACACCCTCAAAATCTATGAAGCCGCCCTCCAGGGCAGCAAGACGCCCATCACCAGTCTGAAAACCGCTCCCAAAGTCCCCTATGGCCATCTGGCCAAAGACGGGGTGATCACCTACAATGGGGTGGCGTTTATCTGCGACGAGAGGACAAACAGCATTTGCCTGGGAGATGTGTCAGATCCCAAAAAGGTCATTAACATTCCCCTCTCCGGCGGCGGGCATCTGAAAGTGAACCGAGGGGAAATCGGCCAGCTGTCCAAGGCCATCGGCATGTTTTCCCCGGAAGATGTCAATCGCATTCTGCGGGCCATCCACCTGGATACCAAGCTGCAGTCCGTCCAAAAAGAAATGGAAGATCTGGAAGAGAGCGTGGGGGAAGAGATTACCTCCGGCACAGAAAATACTGGAACGGACGGAGATACAGAGAAACATAAAGAGGCAATATAAGCCTCTTACCCCCCAGGGCGCCCCACTGCATCGTGGGGCGCCCTGCGCACTAATCACTATGCTCATTCATATATGTCTGCACGCGGTTTTGAATAATCTCCGCCGTTTTTTGCACATCTCTGCCGCCGGAAAAAAAGTATTCCGCCTCCTCCAAAATGATATCTACGATCTCTCCTGTGTCCTCTGAGCAATAGGTACATCCATTCATCAGTGCCAGATATTCCTCTTCCCAGCTGCTGCCGTCCTTCTTTGTTTCCAAAACGGCAAATACACCATCCCCCATATCATACTGTAATTTAGGACCCTGTCCTGTATCGTGGTACACAGTATAGCGGGAAATCAGGTCATTCCGAATGGGATGGTCACTGTCTCGCTGCTGCTCCAGTTCAAAGAGGAACCGCAGATATTCCTGCACAATCTCCCGGTTCGGACTGTCCTTACTCATCACCAGATAGTAGTCACCATTCCAGTAATTTCCGGAGCCTTCCTGGGTGGGAAAACCCACAGGATGATACTGTTCCCCATACTGGGCCATAAGCTGGGTAAAATAGGGATAAGAGACCAAAGTGGCAAAAAATCCCGCTGCCTCTCCCTCCTCCAGAGGATTCTCTTCCCATATGCCGGAGCCGCCATAATCCTGCATATGCTCCAGAATCCTGATAAACAGCGGATCGGTAAAATTACATATCCCCTTTTCCAAATCCAGAAAGGGAGAATGGGCCAGGTCCCGCAGAAAAGTCTGGTGAAAATATCCTGTCCCATAATTGTATCCCGGGGAGACCAGAAGATATTGCAGTCCCGGCCGGCTGTCCCATAAATCCAATGCCTCCTCAAAGGTCCAGCCCTCCCCTGTCCACAGTTCATTGGATACCATGGCAATGGTGGCCGTGGCCTGAGGAGCCAGGCCAATCTGCCTGCCCTCAATCACACCGCTTTCCAGTACGCCGGGGAAAATGCAGTTCTCAAGTTCCGAAGGCAGAATCCCTGTCAAATCCGCCAGAGCGCCTTTTCTATACAGCATCCCCATATCCGCCGCAGATACCAGATAGAGATCCGCCGACTCTCCGGAGATGAGTTCCAACAACGCGCGTTCCCGAAATTCGTTATGTATACGGGTAATTTCCTCCGCAGCCGTAATGCCCTCTATTTCCGGCTTATCCACAAGCAAAACAGATTTTTCCTGCTGCCTGGAAAATTGCGCGGCACAGACGGAAACATAGCTGCAATAGGGTGTTGTGCTCACCAGACGCAGCATGACTCTGGAGGATGCCTGTTCGGTATCCAGCAGATAAATATATGTATTTCCTCCCGCAAGACTGAGCAGAAGCGGTTTCCCGTCAGAGCCGGCGGATATCCTCACCAGCGCGGGATTGGCGCTCAGTCCCATCGTTTCACCGTCCATACAGTACGCTACTTTTCCCGTGCCCAGTTCCCAGCGGTACAGCTTTGAATCCGTGTCCAAATAATACAAAAAGCCCTCTTCCGACATGGCTTTGGGCGTAAAAGGCGGAAGTTTCACGCTGGCAAAGGTTTTGATCCCTGACATGGGATCACAGCCCGCCAACTGTAACAACTCTTCCCATGGGTCATACCACTCAAAAACGGGGACGCCATTGGGATCCTTCATGGAAAACTGTACATCGCTCCCCCCGGTCTCCACACGCGCCTGAACGGTTCCGTCCTCGCCAAGCACCAGAATCTCTCCCTGCCTGACATCCGAAATCAAATAATAATTACCCTGAGCATCCGTGTGAATATTGTCAAAGACATATCCTTCCGGATTAAAAATTTCGTTCTCCGCCATGGCCGGATACAGATCTGTCATGCGTTGGAGTTCTCCGTCTGCAGATATGTGAACAGCCACATAGTTTTCAAGCTGCCCTTCCCGTTTCACCTGAACAAAGAGAACACATTCCTCCTCATTTACCACATCAAATGCCACCACATTTTTGTAAAGACCTACAGCGTCAGGGAGATCGGGAAGCCGAAATTCCTGATGCCGGATCTCCTCTGCTCCTTCTTCATAATGATTCAGGCAATAGGACAGCTGAGTGCTTCCCCCGTCCTGAAGTGTCATACCGAAGCAGTCCAGAGCATAGATATGCTTTCCCCACACACTGTAAAAAGTGATTTGTTTCTCATGGAAATTATAAGCCGCGTCTGTCTCCAGACTGTCAATATATTGCCTCAAATACAATGCATAGGCCAAATCTTCCTCTAATTCCACATTCCACTTTTCACCCTGCCAGTCAAATGCCTCAGACTGGGATTCCCGAACCAAAGAAGAATCCACGGAAATTCTCTCTTCCGTCCCCGCCTGTCCGCATGCTGTCAACAGCAAAATCATAGCGAGCAGAACAGCCCTTTTCAAATCACATCTCTCCTTTCGATATAAGCTGTGCACCCTGTGTCACACTATTTATGATCCGGCTCGCTATGTAGTTCTGTCTCACCGCTTTTAAAAGAATACACAACTGCATGGCAGGAATTACACTCCACCCGGGTATAGATATAGTAAACCGTTACGTTGCAGCCCTTAATCCCCTGAGAAGTATTATAACTATGGCTGTACCCATGACTAAATCGGGTTCCATCCGGCAGGAACGTAATACGGTCATGAGAGCATCCTGCTGCCGGCGTCATACCTGTCGTCATACCTGTCAACAATGTGCCAATTAATCCAATCAATGCCAAACCTTTCATAAGTGATACCTCCTGTTTTTAATACTATTTTATATTCCATGTGCTTCAGTGCATTCTCTTTTTAAAATCCAAATGCATATAATTTATTTTATTATACCTTATTTATAATTTCTTTTCAAGGCGCTAAGTAATATTTTCATTTGTTTATGTTGAATATATTTTCATAAATTACTTCATAACATTATTTATCAATTTTAAAATACGAATTTTTATAGTCAAATTATCTTGTTGAATATAGAAAATCTATTTATCCTTTTTATCCTTTTCCTGTCTGTTTACCTCCATTGTACCGAATACCTCATACACCAATACACCACTCTGGAACCGCAAAAAAACACCGAATACAGAAGTATGCGTCCTGCATCCGGTGTCTCATATTACAAATCTTACTGCTTATTTATAATTCACGATTGCGCCGAAATCCGGCTTCAGGGACGCGCCGCCCACCAGGCCGCCGTCAATATCCGGCTGGGCAAACAGTTCAGGAGCGCTGGAGGCAGACACGGAACCGCCGTACTGGATCCGAATGGCCTCCGCTGTGGTCTGATCGTAGATCTCAGCGATGCAGTCGCGGATGGCTTTGCACACCTCCTGGGCCTGCTCGGTGGTAGCCACCTTGCCCGTGCCGATGGCCCAGATGGGCTCATAGGCAATTACTGCGGAAGCAGCCTGCTCCGCAGTTACGTTCAGGAATGCAATCTTGATCTGCTGGCGGATCCAGTCAATGGTGATCCCCTGCTCCCTCTGGGTCAGGGATTCGCCACAGCAGATAATGGGAGTAATGCCATGCTCAAAGGCTTTCAAAACCTTCCTGTTCACGGTCTCATCCGTCTCCGCAAAGTACTCCCTTCTCTCAGAGTGGCCAATGATCACATACTTCACTCCCACATCCGTCAACATGTCCGGAGCAATTTCGCCCGTGAACGCGCCCTTCTCCTCATAGTACATGTTCTCTGCGCCGATCTGGATGTTTGTACCTCTGGCAGCCTCCATGGCAGGGATAATGTCAATGGCAGGCACACAGAACACCACGTCCACCTCGTCATTTACCACCAGGGGCTTCAAAGTATTTACCAATTCCACTGCCTGGCTGGGCGTCATATTCATCTTCCAGTTGCCGGCAATAATCTTCTTTCTAGCCATACTCTTCTCCTCGATTTCTGTCTATTTTTCCGATACGGGGTTCAGACTCCCGCAGCCACATATTTATTTGTCGTCAGCTGCTGCCACGCCGGGAAGGGTCTTGCCCTCCAAAAACTCCAGAGAAGCGCCGCCGCCGGTGGAGATATGGCTCATCTTGTCACCGAAGCCCAGCTGGTTCACCGCCGCCGCGGAATCACCGCCGCCGATGATGGTGGTAGCGTCTGTCTCCGCCAGAGCCCTGGCCACCGCAATGGTGCCCGCCGCCAGGGTGGGATTCTCAAACACGCCCATGGGGCCGTTCCAAACCACCGTCTTGGCAGTCTTTACCGCCTCGGCATACATGGCTGCGGTCTTGGGTCCGATATCGCAGCCCTCTCTGTCCGCAGGCATGTTCTCCACATCATATACTTCCACCTCCACAGGAGCGTCAATGGGATTGGGGAACTCGGCGATGGTCACGGAGTCCACGGGAAGCAGGAGCTTTTTGCCCAGCTTCTCGGCTTTTTCCAACATCTCCTTGCAGTAATCCAGTTTCTCATTGTCCACCAGGGATTTGCCGATCTCATAGCCCTGGGCCTTCAGGAAGGTGTAAGCCATACCGCCGCCGATGATCAGCGTATCGCACTTCTCCAGCAGGTTGGAGATTACGTTCAGTTTATCCGCGACCTTGGCGCCGCCCAGGATCGCCACAAAGGGCCTTACCGGATTCTCCACCGCATTGCCCAGGAAGTTGATCTCCTTCTGCATCAGGTAGCCCACCACATTGGAGCCGCCCTTGGAGGTGATGCACTTGGTCACGCCCTCCACGGAAGCATGGGCCCTGTGGGAAGAACCAAAGGCATCACACACATAGTCGTCCGCCAGATCAGCCAGTTCCTGAGAGAACTGCTCGCCATTCTTGGTCTCCTCCTTGCCGCGGAAACGGGTATTCTGCAGCAGAACCACATCCCCTTCCTTCATGGCTTCTACAGCGGCGGTGGCTGCCTCGCCGGTCACATTGTAATCCGCTACGAACACCACTTCCTTGCCCAGCTTTTCGGACAGTCTCTTGGCCACAGGAGCCAGGGATTCCTTCTCATTGGGGCCTTCCTTCACCTTGCCCAGGTGGGAACAGAGAATTACCCTGCCGCCGTCGTCAATCAGCTTCTGGATCGTAGGCAGCGCCGCCACGATACGGGTTTCGTCGGTGATCTCTCCATTCTTCAGAGGTACGTTAAAATCGCATCTAACCAGAACTCTTCTTCCTTTTACGTTGATATCATCAACGGATTTCTTGTTCAAGCCCATTTTATGATCTCCTTACATCTTGTTAATAGTCACTGTTTTGTTTCCGGCAAAAGCCAAGGGCCCGGTCCAAGGACCGGACCCTTAAAAAGGTCTTATTCTATGCTACTTAAGCCAACTCGCTGAAGTACTTAATGGTGCGGACCATCTGAGAGGTGTAGCTGTTCTCGTTGTCATACCAGGACACAACCTGTACCAGGGAGTTACCGTCTTCCATCTTGGAAACCATGGTCTGGGTAGCGTCAAAGATGGAACCAAAGGTGCTGCCGATCACATCAGAGGATACGATTTCGTCCTCATTGTAGCCAAAGGACTCGGTGGCTGCTGCCTTCATGGCGGCGTTGATGCCTTCCTTGGTAACCTCGCCCTTCACAACGGCTACCAGAATCGTGGTGGAACCGGTGGGGGTGGGAACACGCTGAGCGGAGCCGATCAGCTTGCCGTTCAGCTCAGGGATAACCAGGCCGATGGCCTTGGCAGCACCGGTGGAGTTGGGAACGATGTTGCATGCGCCGGCGCGGCTTCTTCTCAGATCACCCTTTCTCTGGGGACCGTCCAGAATCATCTGGTCGCCGGTGTAAGCGTGCACAGTGGTCATGATACCGCTCTGGATCGCTGCGAAATCATTCAGCGCCTTAGCCATGGGAGCCAGGCAGTTGGTGGTGCAGGAAGCCGCGGAAATAACGGTATCCTCGGGCTTCAGGGTGTCATGGTTTACATTGTATACGATGGTAGGAAGGTCATTGCCTGCGGGAGCAGAGATCACAACCTTGCGGGCGCCGGCGGTGATATGCGCGGAAGCCTTGTCCTTGGAGGTGTAGAAACCAGTGCACTCCAGAACCACGTCTACCTTCAGCTCACCCCAGGGGAGCTTGGAAGCGTCCGCCTCTTTGTAGATGGTGATGGTCTTGCCGTTCACGGTGATATTGTCCTCACCGGCCACTACGCTGTCAGCGTACTTATACTTGCCCTGGGAAGAGTCATACTTCAGCAGGTGCGCCAGCATCTTGGGGCTGGTCAGATCGTTGATAGCCACTACCTCGTAGCCCTCTGCGTCGAACATCTGCCTGAAAGCCAGACGACCGATACGGCCAAAACCATTAATTGCTACTCTTACTGCCATTTTAGTTTCCTCCTAAAATTTTATATTGTTTTGACAAGAAACTCCCCAGGCACCCGGCCATCGGATTGTCAAAATTTTGTCAACACTGTTATTTTACCTAATTCCTGTCCAAAATTCAAGATGTAAATCAAAAATAATTGGCAAAACTGGCAATTTTTACAGTTTGTTAATAATTTTATAGCTGCCCTCCCGAAGCATTTCCTCATACGCTTCCCAGGAGACATATCTCCCTCCCATAAGCTCCAGATGAGGCGTGTGGAACTGGCAGTCAATGAACAGAAAGCCCTTCTCTTCCAGCAGTCGGGCCAGGGCGATGAGCGCTGCCTTGGAGCCGTTTTCCTTTTCCGAAAACATACTTTCCCCGAAAAAGCATTTCCCGATGGAGACACCGTACAGGCCTCCCGCCAGCACGCCGTCCTCATAGGCTTC
>JAAWKU010000172.1 GCA_022797535.1 Lachnospiraceae bacterium
GGCCCTGGCGGCCTGTTTTTCTATGGTCCGTTTCAACTCCTCCAGTCTGTCGATCCGTGGCATCAGCTTCTCAAAATCTTCCACGGGAATCCCGCCCTCATATTGGCCCATCAGATCCATTACCTCCTGCAATGTGGAAAAATACTCGCCCCAGCCGGAACGCAGAATATAGTTGTCGCTTTTTTCCACAATGGGATGTATTTTCTGCACAAATTCCTCAATGTCCATGGCATGGCGATGCAAGAGGTCCTGATAACGATTACATTTTTCCAGCCGCTTCTCATCCAGTCCATGCATCCCCTGAACGCTCTCCTGCCCCATCTCCTCTCTTCCTTCTAAAATGCTGTTCACATACTTCTCATAATCCGAAGTAGACAATTCCATCTCCCTGCCCCACTCGCTCCACTCCAGCCCCAGGGATATGAGAATCACCACCACGGCGGTCATGGACGCCAGATACATCACCGTGCCGTAGACGATGGGGTACGCCGAAAACAGCTTTAAGTATTCGAATAGATTGATCCCCATACTCTCCTGCACAGACTGATTACACAGGAAAAGAGAACCCATCACAATCCCTGCGCTGGCCAGCGCCAGAATCTTGATGGCATGGGTAACAAACAGAATCACGGCCCAGTTAATTCCCCGGAGCAGCGTGAAAAAGAGACAACACAATCCGCTGATCAAGCTGTTTTCCTCCCGGCTGATCTGCAGGTAGTCCGCCTTACACAGATGGTACAACGCCGTGTATCCGGCGTATACCAGTTCATACATCCCGTTCAGCAGGGATATGACTATGGCGGCCGCCCCCATCACCGCGCCGGAGATCAGTCCCAGGATCCATATGACAAGAACGGTAAAAATCCCTCCCAGAACCAGGCAGACAATGACAATTAAAAATCCGTTGAACCACTGGGACGGATTCTTCATGATCTCAAATATCAGCGAAATACCAAGCAGTATGAATACAGCGCCGATGATTGTGACGGTTTTCTCCAGCGCCTTGGCCGCCAGCTTTGCCGCCGTGGCCAGCGCCAGAAGAGGAAACGCCAGAATCGCAAGTATGTTAATCTTCATTATCTTAAGAACATTTTTCATGGTATCCCCCCAACTACTCAAAGACGGCAAATTCATACAGGATGCTGTACACATCTTTCCCGTCGGAACTGCTCTCCAGCGTAAGCCTGTCACCGGAAGCCTCATCACAGTAGACCATTCCCACTCTGTCCACACCTGCCACATAGAATATGGAACCCGTCAGGGAGTCAGGCGTGCCATATATCCCCTCCTGGGCGTGAACAATCTCCCGCACCGGCATTCCCACTTTTACACCCTGTCCGAATATCACATTGGGCCGCCCAAATTGTACTTTTATCAATTCACACTCTTTCCAGGATGCCATCTGGGCCGTTTGATTCTGCAAAGTTACCCGGACGCCGGCTTCAGAATTGAACAAAGTGATCTGATCATAGGCCTTCACCGTCTGATCGCTGCTGAACTCTATGTAATCCATGATGTTTTCCAGATCTATCATCTGCCCGCCCCACTGGATCTGTCGGGAGAACTTATCTGACTGCATAATCTCACGGGCAGGCTGCATATTCCATACCAGATCCGAAAACTCCTTCTCATTCTGAAGATAAACGGTGATCTCATTTTCCTGATTCCGTTTTACTTCCAGGTCCTCCTGAACCGCCGCTATATCCATATTCAGAATGTAGGGCGATCCGCTGCAATAATACACCCTGTAGATGCCGGGATGCAACAACGCATTCTGTTGAAAGCCGTTCCCGGTATTGAGCTCAAACCGATATTGCCGCTCCGTGGTGATGTTTTCAAGAGTGACCGTAATCTCCAGCTGCTCCTGCAGGTTTTCCTCCAACATCTTAAATTCCCGGGGGATATCCTGCAGCCTGACCACGCAGGAGCAGTCCCCCTCATCCAGCCTTCCCGCCTTTCCACAGCCTGTCAAAAGCAATGCCAGTACAAATATGGCGGCCCCGATTATTTTATATCTCCTTCTCATTGGCCTCTCCCTTCTCAACTCTTCTGTCACCTGAATATATGCTTTTATAATTTTACCATATACACTGCAAAAAGTCATTCTATTTGCAGACCCATTTCCAAAAGCGCAAATATTTTGTCTAAAAAATCAATTCTGCCATCTGCAGGCCCCACTTTGCGTGATATTTGCACCAAATTCAGGTTACATAGCCCGCTATGCGCCCTTCATTTGGCGCAAAACCCCCACAAATTGTAACGCACATCTGGCAGAAAGCATTTTTCAAACACGCCCTGGATCTGCCAAACATGTTTAGCTTTAATTTAGTTTATAACATATTAAATATTAGCTAAATTTGTGGTTAATATCTATCTGCTACATTTTATTGCATGCAATAGTATAAATAATTATTGACTAAATAAACTGTAGAGCGTATAGTGTAATATATAAAAATTTCTTAAAAATCTGACTGCAATAATTCTCTCTTGTGAAAAAAGGAGAAAAGTAGAATGCGGTGGGGGAGAGATTTGGCAAGAATGACAAACTTAATTTAGCTTAACAATCTGGTAAAACTTTTGTTTTTACCTAACCAAGAGAAGGAGGGTATCATGTTAAAGCAAAAAACACTCTTGCTCACGTCCATCATTGCCATTGTGATGTTAATCACTGTTATTTTTGGCGGATGCGGGCAAAAACCGGAGGAAGTGCCTGTGGACAGCAGCATTACTTCCGGGACACAGGAGTCCGTAGTCAACGAACCGGCAGCCACGGCGGAACCGGAAAAGGTTTCGGAACAGACACAGGAAACTTCTGAACCGGAAGCGGCGGAAATAGCGCTGACCGCAGAGACCTACCTGTCGGAACTGTCCCAGGGGGATTGCCTTGAGTTCAATTTTTCCGACTACAATCCGGAGTATAAGGTGGGCAACAGGATTACTCTCACCATAGAAATGGAGAGCGCTTCCATGTTTAACGGCTGTGTAGGCGCCAGCGTGGGTTCCAACTACGAATGGCAGCAGGAGGAGTTTGAGTTCCAGGCCGGCCAGGGAACCGTCACATGGACCGTAACACCCAGTGTGGACAATGCCCAGCTGAACCTGTGGTTTGCGGACGGCGCGCCTGTGGGAATCATCTCCATAGACGTGGCGGTGGAGGAAGTGGAGCCTGCCGTAATCGGTAAGTTGGCCACATATACGGACCAGGATACCTTTGAGTTCACTTTTTCCGAATACAATCCGCAGTACCAGGTGGGCGATCTGGTGAAGATCTCTGTGGTACTGGAGAGCGATGGAGATTTCAACGGCTGCATCGGCGCCAGCGTGGGCAAGGATTACACCTGGAACCAGAAAGAGTTCAAATATGACGAGGCCGGCAAATACACGCTGACCTGGACCGTGAAGCCCAGTTCCGACTATTCCAACATCGGTATATGGTGGGTGGGAGGCACTTCCGTGGGCATCCATTCCGTCACGGTCACCATTTTAGAAGAGGAAATCGGCATTCACGGCGATTATATCACCATGTTCACAGACAAGGGCAATTTTGAATTCGCGCCCTCGGTGATCAATCCTTCGTTTAAATTCGGCGATAAAATAAGAATCACCGTTACCCTTGAAAGCGATGGTGAGTTCACGGGAAGCCTGGGCACCGCCGTAGGCGACGATTACCAGTGGACACAGACGGAGTACGAATCCGACACCGGCATTTCCACCTGGGTACTGGATATCTCGCCCGTAATAGATTCCGTTCAGCTGGGTGTCTGGTATATCGGCGGCACGGCAGTGGGCGTACTGGATATTGACGTACAGATTCAGAAATGGGGCTATCAGCACGAGGAAGTCCGGGGCCTGCTCTACACTTCCACCAGCAAAAACGATTCCTACCCCTTCATGCCTTCCGACTACTGCGATTTTGAGGACGGGGACATCATTACCATCCGGGTGGAACTGTATTCCAACGATGTATACAATGGCTGCGTAGGCGTGAACGATGTAAACGGCACATACAGAAGCGCCAACTACAACAGCAACGGCGGCGCTGTGGTCTGTGAACTGGTGGTGGAAGCAAGCACCAGGGAAGAAGCCAGGATTGAATTCTGGTGGATGAATGGCAAGGTAGCGCTGAATTCCATCACTGTGACCAAGGGCGGCACCATCGTGGACACCAACGATGATGACACCTTCCACAGCGGAGAGGTCACAAAATACCGCACCGCATCGGATTACTGTCAGTATAAACCAGGCGACACGGTGACTGTGACAGTGGAGTTGTCCGGTGACGGCTACTTCAAGGGCTCTGTGGGTATGTCGGGCCTGGAGTGGACACAGAGTGATTTTGAATCCTCTACTGGAAGCAGGGTAACCTGCACCCTGGTGGTGCCCGGGGCCGTTTCCAAACTGCATGATATCAAGATCAGCATATGGTGGTCTGAGGGTACTTATGTCAATATTGACAATATAACGGTGACAGCAGAAAATAGCGGAGAAGATGATGAGCAGCCCGATGAGGACAAACAGATAGATACTTCGGGATGGCAGTTGGCATTCAACGGCTTCGCCAGAGATTGGAGCGGCTGGAACAGCGTAAGCGGCGACACCGGCAAACTGGAATTCTCGGCCACGGTTCAGGATATCATGGATATCAACCAGATTACCGATATCAGTGATTTCGGCGGTTTCCTGTTTCAGATCTGGCATGTGAACAGCAAGTATAACGGCAGAACCTACTCCTATAAACTGAACATTAACGGAGTCACCTGCAGGGAAGGCAACGGAACCATTCAATGCAGCGAATATAACAGCACTGACGTAGTTCAGATCTCTGCCGATGATTACACATTCTCACCCAATGATACGATTACGGGAGTGATCACAGTAACCGACAGGGAAGAGCCGGAGGAGCCGGAAGATGCCATCTATACCTTTTCTTATAAAGAATGGCAGGCCATACAGGATAAAAATGCGGCGGATGGCACGAATAATGCCTACACCTACTCCTTCTCTCCCAGCCAGTATGGGCAGTTTGAAGATGGCGACACCGTCAATGTATCCGTGACCTTTGAGACCGACGGCAGTTATTTCAACGGCGCTCTGGGCGCCAATGACGCCTCCGGCAGCTGGCAGGAC
>JAAWKU010000173.1 GCA_022797535.1 Lachnospiraceae bacterium
GAGGGAGGCGATGCGGTGGCATCGTTGACCGACGACAACGCGGCAGATGGAAATTCAGGCAAGTCATTTTGCGAAATGTGAACGATACGGTACACTAGACCAATCGTGCCTTCCTTGATCAGACCAACTGAACGGAATAGATGAACAAATCCATTTGTCAGCATAATAAAAGGAGCGCCAATAAAAATCCATTTCAGATAATCACAGGTATAGGCCATATTTTCTGCATCCGCACCGGATATTTTGGCCAGTGGCTGCAAAAATAACAGACCCAGAACAAGTGTAATAATGCCGGTAAAACCCATTGCATATACACAGAAATTCATGTCCGCGCCGGATTCTTCCTTCTTTTCTTCTCCCAATAATCTGGCAATTACACTACTGCCTCCCATTCCAAAAATACAGGCAATGGACATGATGATAAGCAATATCGGCGCACAAAGTGTTACTGCGGCGATCGTTGCAGGTTTTCTTGTCAGAGAAACAAAAAATGTGTCGGCAATATTATAAATAAGCGTTGTAAGCTGTCCCAGCAAAGCAGGTAATCCAACTCTCATAATTGCCTTGGAAATACTCTTTTCTTCAAAAACAGATGTCATATTTTCTCCCTCTCTTGAATTTTTTTAATCATATTGTAAAATCAGTTTAAAAAACAAGACATATGTCCTGGTACGGAGAAAGTTAGGAGAAATTTTCATGGAAAGAATTTATGACAAGATAAAAATAGCAGAGTGCATTGCCAAAAGAAAGTATCATGCTGTACTTAACGAATTATAGATAGATTTTCATCTGATCAGATATGAAAAAGGCGAATTAGTGAGTTCACCTATTCAAAACGAATCTTTATTCCAAATTGTGGAACAGGGCTCTATAAACATTTGCTTTATTCGCGGTGATGGTACGTGCTATTCACTTTCAAACGGAACGACAGATTACTTTCTCGGGGACATGGATCTCTTTTATCCCAAAAACAACAATATTTATGTGGAAGCAGCCGAGAGCCTGATCTGCATAGCATTTTCTCTTGAAAAGAACAGGGAAATATTGCTCTCTAACAACATGTTCCTGCAACTTATTTGTAACAGCCTTTCGGCCAAAATAGGAGTAATGACCACCATGGACGTTGCCCCGGCTTCCCTTACAGAGCGGCTTATTTCCTATATGAAATATAAATGTGATGATGAAACTTTAACGGGAATAGAGCGGGCGGCTTTTCATCTTCATTGCAGCGCGAGGCAGCTGCAAAGAATCTTGAATCAAAGCGAAAAGGCCGGATCAGTCAGAAAGGTGGGGAAAGGAGCATACAAGTTGACATAGATACGGCAGGGGCTCCTGCCAAGGCGATCTTCTGCTTCAGACATGGCATATTTAGAGGATTTTGTAGATACAATAAAAATTTTTGAAAAAATTTGAATATTCCTATTGACTTTTCTCCTGGGATAGTGTAGTATACATATTGTTCGCAGGAGTGGCGGAATTGGCAGACGCGCACGGTTCAGGTCCGTGTGGTGGCAACACCTTGAGGGTTCAAGTCCCTTCTCCTGCATCATTGAGCACAAGATTGAACTGTTGAGTTTAGATCTTGTGCTTTTTTGTATTGTACAGGCAAAGCTGAACCAGAGTGGTTGAGTTTTGTGTATTTTCTCTTTTTATTTGTAACCTTTTCTGCGGATTGTTGTCAATATGGGTAGCAGCAGGTTTGGAACAAGGATTTAATATCGGTGGATGTAATCCCGCAGGCATGGCCTGGGGCATAGGGAAAGGGGCAGCGTATGAAAAGGAATTGGACAAAATGGCTGGCGGTTATGCTGGCTGGCAGCATGCTGATGGGATGCGGAAGTCAGCCGGGAAACCCCGACGGCGCAAAGCTGATGACAGCGGATGGCGGAACGACAGACGGTGGAATAACAGGCGGTGAAGCGACAGGCAGTGGAGCGGCAGGCAGTGGAACGACAGGCGGTGGAGCGGCAGGCAGTGAAGCGACAGGGGGCCGGTCCGAACAGCCTGACGGGCCGGGGGCAAATGGGGAGGCATACAGCCCGGCCTGGAACTATGAGGATGACGGATCCTATGAGGCGTTGCGGCGGTTTTCCCACGGGTTGATGTTGGAGAACATGGAGGAGGAAAATCCTCTATTGTCCCCGGTTTCCGCCTATTTTGCCCTGGGCATGGCGGCCATGGGAGCCAGGGGGGAGACCTTGCAGGAGTTTCAGGAAATAATGGGAGACAATATGCCGGCAGTGTCCCGGAAACTGATGGAATTTTATCCCCGGGAGCAGGAGGGAATGGTCCTGAACATAGCCAATTCGGCCTGGGTAGATCAGGAACTGACGCCCAATGGACAGTGGGTGCAGGAGATAGAGGAGATATTCAGGGGAGAAGGTTACCAGGGCATCCTCTCCAGCCAGGCTACCATGGAGCAGATCAATGCCTGGTGCAGTGAGAACACTCGGGAACTGGTTCCGAAGATGCTGGAGGACCCCCTGGACGAAACGGCAAGGCTGGCGCTGCTGGATGCCATCTATTTCAAGGGGGACTGGGAGATTCCTTTTGACGCATTGAATACAGTTAAGCAGCCTTTTACTACAGAGGACGGTACGCGGCTTCAGGTGGACACCATGTGCATGACGGAAAAGAATCAGAGATATCTGCACAGCAGCCTGGGGGAGGGGGTATTGCTCCCTTATCAGGGAGGGGATTTTGCCTATGTGGCAATCCTGCCGGAGGAAGGCACGCCGGTGCGGCAGCTTTACAGCAGCCTGACCCCGGAGGCCCTGGCGGAACTGCTGGAAAGTGAAAATACGGAATTGTGCAATCTGCGTCTGCCCAAATATGAGGTCAGTTTTGACAGGAAGTTAAACGAAAGTTTGCAGGCCATGGGGCTGGTTCGGGCATTTGAAGAGAAACTGGCAGACTTTTCCGGACTGGGAACCACCGGGCAGGGGAATCCGATGTACATCAGCCTGGTACGGCAGAAGGCAGTTTTCAGGGTGGACGAGAAGGGTACGGAGGCGGCAGCAGTGACTATGGTGGCTATAGCGGAACGCGCCGCCCTGTTGGAGCCCCGGCCCAGGGAACTGTATTTTGACAGACCCTTCGTGTATATGATACTGCACCAGGAGAGCCAGATCCCTCTGTTTGTGGGTATCATGGACAATCCGGGCTGAACAGGAATATATTTCTCTTTTTTTTCATGGGAATATCTGGTATGATGTTGATAGTGGTTATGGAAACCATTTTGGCAATAATTATTTCAGGGAAGAAGGAACAGGCCGATGAACAGGGTTAAACAAATAAAAAAACAGACGGACAACAGATTTCTCAACCTTTATGAGTTTGAGGCGGAGCATCGGGACGGGGGAACCACGCCTTATTTTGTGGCCTCCCGGGCCAGGAACCAGGAGGATCTGAAAGCGTTGTGCCATGACAAACGCTCGGACGGGGTAATCATCTATGGCGTTTACGGTGAGAAGAAGGACAGGGTGGTGCTGGTCCGCCAGTTCCGCTACCCCATCAATGATTACATTTATGAATTCCCCGCGGGGCTGGTGGAGGAAGGGGAGGATATGTTTGAGGCCGGAATCCGGGAGATCTATGAGGAGACCGGGCTGAAATTTATCCCCAGGAAGGTGGATGAGGCGTATGCCAAACCTTATTATACCACAGTGGGCATGACGGACGAATGCTGCGGCACTGTATATGGTTATTGTGAAGGCATCCCCAGCAACAGTCACCAGGAGGACTCGGAGGATATACAGATCGTGCTGGCGGACCGGGAAGAGTGCCGGCGCATCCTGCGGGAGGAGAATGTGGCCATCATGTGCGCTTACATGCTGATGCATTTTATCCACAGCAGTGAGGAAGATCCTCTGGCCTTTACGGAGGAGATACAGGGGGGTATGTGAAAAAACGGAAACAGGAGGATGTCTGATGGCCATAGAACAAAAACGTACAGAAGATTGGTATCGGCTGGATCTGTCGGCCATTGTCTATCCCACCCTTCAGCGGCGGGATTTTTCCTCCGTGTACCGGCTGTCGGTGATATTGAAGGAAGAAGTTGACCCGGCAGTGCTGCAGCAGGCGGTGGACCAGGTCATGCCCCGCTTTCCCACTTATAAGGCGGCCATACGCAAGGGGGTATTCTGGCGGTATCTGGAGCCCAATAACCGCCCCGGACCCTTTGTGCAGCCGGATGTGAAGAATCCCTGCCAGCCCATGCATTTTAAGGGAAACAACAGATACCTGGTACGTTTTTACCACTACGGAGGGCGGATCGCCCTGGAGGCTCACCACAGCCTGGGGGACGGTACCGGGGGTATGTGTCTGCTGATGACGGTGACAGCCCAGTATCTGCGCCTGAAGCACCGGGCCCCCATCCGCCCCGAGGGATTTGTGCTTGACGTGGAGGGAGCGCCGGACCCCGAGGAGCTGGAGGACGCCTATATGCGCTATGCCAATGCCAGGGTCTGTCCGCCCAGGCCGGGGGAGAAAACCTACCGGGTCAGAGGCACCATGGAACCTTTTTACACGCTGAATATCATAGACGGCATCCTGTCGGTGAGTCAGGTGATACAGGTGGCGAAGCGGTATAATGCCACCGTCACGGAATATCTCAACGCCGTGCTGATTTATGCCCTGCTGCAGAAGCAGGAGCAGGAGAGGGGGCGCAGGCAGCGGCCGGTGAAGATCGCCATGCCCGTGAATCTGCGGCGCTTTTTTCCCTCCCGGACCCTGCGGAACTTTATTACCATGATTTATCCCGGGGTGGATCCCCGGCTGGGAGAATATACCTTCCCGGAGATAGTGGAGCAGGTGCACCACTATATGCGCTACTATTTGAACGAGAAGCTGCTGCGGGGGGATATTACCACCAACGCCGCCACCCAGCGTCATCCTCTGATCCGGGTGGTGCCTCTGTTCATCAAGGACTTTGTGGTGAGACAGTTCTACACCAAGGTGCAGGATAAGAATTCATCCGCAGGGCTTACCAATATGGGGGCTCTGCAGGTGCCCGCCTCCATGAAACCTTATATAGAACGCTTTGACATCTACATGGGGCAGCCCTTTTCTTCCCGTACCAACTGCGCCATCATCAGTTACGGGGATGTG
>JAAWKU010000174.1 GCA_022797535.1 Lachnospiraceae bacterium
CGGGGTGGAAGTAAGAAGCATATGAGGCCGGAAGGCAAGGAACATTCGAGACTGGGAAGCAAGGTACATTTGAGGTATGCTTCAATATGAACTCAGTGAAATCACCAGCGGCTAAACACAGCAACACCAAAGGTAAAAGGGAGAAAATATGTGCAGCGCTCTCCCCTGAACCGGCATACCATATATGTCTGCCGGTTCAGGGATTTTTCGGCTGCGCTACAGCGCCTTTTTCTTCCAGCGTCCTACTTTATAGAATATAAAGGTAATCAGCGCTCCCAGCACCCAGGATGTGAGCAGGGAAATCCACAAGCTCTCATACCTTCCCTGAGGAAGTTCCTCTGTCCTGGTCAGATACACCAGCCCGTAGGCCAGGGGTACCCGGACAGCCACCGTGGTGAACAGGGATATCCACATGGGCGTCACCGTGTCGCCGGCGCCCCGCATGACGCCTGACAGGCTCTGGGTCACAGCCATGGCGATATATCCCACCGCCAGAATCTTCATCATGTCGGCGCTGAGCTGAGCCAGTTCCAGAGTATTGGTAAAGATCCCCATCAGATAGGGGCCAAAGAGCAGGATCAAACCCGTGATCACTGCCGAGGTACAAACGGCGATCAGTGTCCCTTGTCCGGCCCCCCGCTTCACCCGGTCATACTGCTTCGCGCCCACATTTTGACCTGCGTAGGTAGTCATGGCCGTTCCAAAGGAAAAGTTAGGCATCATGGCAAAACCGTCCACCCTCATGATAATCACGTTGGCGGCGATAATCATTTCCCCGAAACTGTTGGTCAGGGACTGCACTACCACCATGGCCAGGGAAAAGATGGCCTGGGTAAGTCCCGAGGGCAGCCCCAGGCGGATTACTGTAAAAATATTCTCCCTGTCCGGTTTTAAATACTCCTTTTTCAAGTCAAAAAACTCTGTCATTTTCCGCAGCTTCAGGATGCACAGCACCGCCGATACAAGCTGGGCAATGACGGTGGCCAGCGCCACACCGGCCACCCCCATGCCAAATCCCGCCACAAACCACACGTCCAGCACAATATTCAGGACCGTGGCAACCAGCAGATATACCAGCGCGGACAGGGAATCCCCCAGTCCCCGTAGAATCCCACAGAGGATATTATAATAGGCCAGCCCTGCAATCCCCCACAGCAGGATCATCAGGTAGGATGTACACCAGTCTATGATGCTTGGGGGCGTATCAAGAAGTACCAGCACGGGACGGATGGCCAGTGTTCCCACGATCATCAGCAACACGGAAGCCACCGCCGTCAGAGTGATGGAACTGCCGATGGTCTTGGAAAGATTCTCCCTGTCACGGGAACCGAAATACTGGGAAACCATGATGCCTGCCCCCATGGCGATACCCACAAAAAGAACCAGCAGCAAATTGAAGATGGGGCTGGCGCTGCCCACCGCCGCCAGAGCGTTGTCCCCCACATATTTTCCCACCACAATACTGTCCACCGTATTGTACAGCTGCTGGGCCACATTGCCGATCAACATGGGAAACGTGAAAATTACAATTTGTTTCCAGGGCTTCCCCTCTGTCATATCCACCTGTCCAAACAGGCGGCTCACTTTCTCTATCATATGTTATCACCTTTTCCTGAATCCAATCAATTAATAAACTCCTGTTGCCAGGCAAAAATGCCAGTGTGCTGACCCGATTATATCTGGCGAAACTCCGCAGAATAAATTTACATCGGCAAAGCGGAGGAGGGAAGCCATGCTACGGCAGCTTTGACACACTCCAGGCATCCACGCCGAGTTTCCCCAGCTCCTCCACCGCCTGTTCCCTGCCGCAGAACACGATTCCCGCCATGCCCTGCCGCAGAGCCTCCTCCACGTTCCGGGGGGTATCATCCAGAAAAACGCACTCCCCGGCCTGCAGCCCGTAGCGCTCCAAAAGCAGTCGGTAAATCGCGGGATCCGGTTTGATCAGTTTCTCCTCGTAGGAGAATACCCCTCCGTCCATCAGAGGCAGGAAGTCCAGCACATGGGCGCATTCCCGGCGGACCTTCCGGGAGAAGTTGGATAAATAATACACTTTATATCCCCTGCCTTTCAACTCCCGCAGCCAGGGAACCGCGTAGTCATAGCGCTCCAGCATATCATGCATGTTATCCCATGCCTTTCGAATCTCCTTCTCCAGACCGGGATCATTAGCGATGAAACCGGCCAGCAGCATATCCTCGTCCATTTTTCCCCTGTCTACCTCTTCCCACAGGGGACTGAGCACCGTAGCCCTGGCCAGCCGCTCCGTCACTTCCTGGCTGAAGTGGAAGCCCTCAAAATATTCCCGCCAGCTCCACGCCGCCAGCACATTGCCAATGTCAAATATAATATTTCTGATCACAATAAACCTCTCCAATTTACAGTTCTGCATATCTTACAGTCCCGCATATCCCTTACCGACTACGCATTTTCCCTACAGACTACGCATATCTCCTACCCCGATAATCTGCAGCAGCGCCCGGGCCGCCGCGGACAGGCGGGCTTTGCCGTCGTAGACGATGCATACCTCCCGCCTGGGAATCATCTTGTTAAAGCGCAGTTCAAACAGTCTGCCGGAGTCAATGTACTCCTGGGCAAAGTCACGGACCACGCATCCTACGCCCAGGCTGCGCAGGGCAAACTGCACGATCATGCCGCTGGTGGCCAACTCGAACTCCGGCAGAATACGGATGCCGCAGTTCTCCAGGTATTCGTCCATAAAGCGCCTGGTGCTGGTATTTTTCTCCAGGAAAATCATGGGCAGCTGCCCCAGTTCCTGAAGATCCAGCATCTTGTTCTTATAGGCGATAAAGCGCCGCCCCGCCACAAAAATATCCTCCAGTTCCCGCACCGGCACGGTTTCCAGCCGTTCCCCCGGCTCAAAGGGAGCGCTCACCGCGCCAAAATCAATCTGCCCCTGTTCCAGAAGTTCCAGCGTGTCCGGGGTGGGGGCATTGGTAACGATGACCTTGATCCGGGGGTACGCCTCATGAAACTGTTCCAGATATGGCAGGAGATAATACTGCAATGTCATGTCGCTGGCTCCAATGCGGATCTCCCCCGCCTCCAAATCCCGCATCTGACGGAGTTTCTGCTCTCCGATCTCAAGCTGCTCGTAGCCCCTGGCCACATAGGCCCGCAGTGTCTCCCCCTCCTTGGTGAGACGCACGCCTTTCGCCACCCGGTAAAACAGCGGCACTCCCAGCTGCTGTTCCAACTGCCGGATGGACTGGCTCACCGCAGGCTGGGAAATGGACAGCGCCTGGGCGGCCAAAGTCAGGCTGCCCAGGCGTGACACATGATAAAATACTTTATAATATTCCAGATTACTGACCACTAAGCCACTCCTCTGCATCCTCTCCGCAGCCGCCCGCTCCACAACGCCGCATTACTTTTTCAGCGGGCTCTCACGATAGATAATGTCCTCCCTGCCGGGGCCGTTGCTGACCATGGTGATGGGATACCCGATCCGCTCCTCGATGAACTCCACATATCTCCGGCAGTTCTCCGGCAGATCTTCATACTTCCGAATCCCCCTGATATCACAGTTCCAGCCGGGCAGTTTCTTCAGAACGGGTTTTGCCTTTTCCAGCTTGGCCGTCACCGGGAAATCCGTGGTCACCTGGCCGTCGATCTCGTATCCCACACACACGGGAATTTCCTCCAGATATCCCAGCACATCCAACACGGTGAAGGCCACATCCGTAGTGCCCTGCAGCCGGCAGCCATACCTGGAAGCCACACAGTCGAACCATCCCATCCGCCTGGGCCTGCCTGTGGTGGCGCCGAACTCGCCGCCGTCGCCGCCCCGGGTGCGCAGCTCATTGGCTTCCTCTCCGAAGATCTCGGAGACAAAGGCCCCCGCGCCCACCGCCGAAGAGTAAGCCTTGCACACGGTGATGATCTCCCGGATCTCATAGGGAGGCAGCCCTGCGCCGATGGCGCCGTAGGCCGCCAGCGTGGAGGAGGAAGTCACCATGGGATAAATGCCGTGGTCGGGATCCTTCAGCGTCCCAAGCTGCCCCTCCAACAGCACCGTCTTGCCCTCCTTCAGCGCCTGATCCAGGAGGACAGACACATCCCCCACATAGGGAGCAACCATATCCCGATAGCCATGCAGCGTCTCCAGAAGCTCCGCCGGGTCAATGCCGGGCTTATGATACAGGTGCTCCAGCAGCACATTCTTCAGTTCGCAGATCCTCTGCACTTTCTCCTGCAGCAGTTCCTCGTCAAATAACTCGCTGACCTGAAAGCCTATCTTGGCAAATTTATCGGAGTAGAAAGGAGCGATCCCCGACTTGGTGGAACCGAAGGACTTGCCTCCCAGACGCTCCTCCTCGTACTGGTCAAACAGGATGTGATAGGGCATCACAATCTGCGCCCTGTCCGAAACCAGTATCCTGGGCATGGGCACATCCCTGTCCACGATGGACTGGATCTCCTTGAACAGTACCGGGATATTCAGGGCCACGCCGTTGCCGATCACATTGGTGGTATGTCCGTAAAAAACGCCCGAGGGCAGCGTGTGCAGGGCAAATTTTCCGTAGTTATTCACGATGGTGTGACCCGCATTGGCCCCTCCCTGAAAACGCACGATAATATCTGCCTTCTCCGCCATCATGTCCGTGATTTTTCCCTTGCCCTCGTCTCCCCAGTTGGCGCCTACAACCGCTTTTACCATGTCTTTTATCCTCCTCTGCGTTCCGCATATCCCCTGTGAGCATCCCATACCCTGCCTTTTCAAAAATACCGCGCCGCCTGACGCTCTCCGGGAATATGCTTTCAGGTGATTTACACTGTAAAAAGGAGCGCCAAAGCACTCCCCTTCTTACCTTGACCATGGTAAGTATAGCATACTATATATCATAAGTAAAATCAATATTTTTTATAATTCATATAATTTCAGCTTATGTTCCTGTGCCGCTGCCCTGGGGGCAGCATCCTGCGTAAACCATCTAAGGAAGCGCTGATTAAATCAGCCCTTCCTTAGAGCCTCCGGCGGATGCACACGGATTTGCAGAGGAATTTGCCGCTTTGCGGCGCAAATCCGG
>JAAWKU010000021.1 GCA_022797535.1 Lachnospiraceae bacterium
ACACCTGACCCTGGATCCACATCCGGACGCAAGCGTCCGTATATGGATCCGTGCGCTTTCCGGGCATATGCTGTTTTTAGTTCCGCATATCCCCTGTCAAAAACCTTATTATACTATACTAAAACGTCCTGCAAAAATCAAGGGTTAATGCCCATATGACGGAAAAAGACTTCCCCGCAAGCGGAGAAGTCCCCTGTCTCTCATGGAATATTCCATTAGTCAGCGTTCACGACCTGCTTCTTGTTGTAAGAACCACAAGCCTTACATACCCTGTGGGGTACCATCAGAGCGCCGCACTTGCTGCACTTTACCAGAGCGGGAGCGCTCATCTTCCAATTCGCTCTCCTCTTATCTCTCCTGCTTCTGGAAGATTTATTCTTAGGACAAATAGACATCGTTACACCTCCTTTTTAATGCAAACGCAATTCTCATTTCGCATTGAAAATATCTTGTATCACTGCCATCCGTGGGTCTGGAACGAAGCTATCGCATCCGCACTCCCTCACATTTCGATTCTGCCCACATACCGGGCATATGCCCTTGCAGCTTTCCTTGCACAGAATCTTTGCAGGCCAGTTACCGATTATTATATCATGCGCAAAAGCGTCCACGTCCAATTCGTATCCGTCCACAAAGTCCTGATCGTCGGCTTCCTCTGTCTCCTCCGCCAGTTCCGGGGAAAAAACCACCCGTTCGGCATGAAGATCCAATGATACCGGCACCTCCGCCAGACACCTGTCGCAGGCCGCCCGCAGAGTGAGTTCCAGATCAGCTTTCACCAGAACCTTTCCTCGCTCCAGATGCGTGATAACAATGGATACAGGGGACTTTTTCGCAATCTCAAAGCGCTCCAGCCCATTGTCAAATCCCGTCATCTCAAGTTCCGCTTCCACCTCCAGGCGTTTCTCCCGGGATGTGAACACATCGGATAAATGAATGAACATAGCAACTCCTGTACATCATATTTGTGTGTCTTTCCACACACTGTCTCATTATACATAAGTAACCCGGGTTTGTCAACCGGTTTTTATGAATAATAATGGTTTTTCCTGTGCAGAACCGCCGCTGCCGCCAGCACAGCCAGGATGCACAGAGTAAGCAGCACACACCAAAGGGGAATTTCCCGTATGTCCAGACAGCGGATATTGATCCACATCTGATTGATTCCCCTGGTTTCTTCCTCATTAAAATACCACATCACCGCCGCTCTGGATATAACCTCCTGAGAAGGGTATTGGGTAGACAGCTGCCGGCCCACCTGTTCCCGGGCGGTGTTGACTACGTAATCCGGGTCCTCATTGTCCCCGCTGAAGAAATATCCCACAGGGTAGGATACCGTATCTTCCTCATCCTCCTCCGCGCCGTAACACCAGTTTAAATAGGAGAATACGGTGTCATCCTCCCCGCCTGATATGGCGGAAGTATAACCGATGTAATACATGTTCCGCACCGCGTTCTCCGGCATGGAGAGGAAATTGACGAAAGCCTCAGCCGCCTGCTTTTTCTCCAAGTCACCGCCGATCCCGTTCTTCAGCATGACCCATCCGTCAAACCAGAGGTTGGTGCATTCCCTGGGCACTGCGAATTCCAGATACACACCGTCCTCCTCCGCCTGGTCCATGGCATACACGGCATCCCCGGACCACTGATAATTGGCAATGATCTTGCCCGTCACCATGTCAGCCTTGCCGCTGTCCGTCTCCAGGGCATATACATTCCCCATGATATCCCCCAGCAGCTTTTCCACTTCGCTGATGGTCTCCGGCGTTACATCATTCATCAGATTTTCCAGTTTTTCATGATAATCAGGATCCTTTAGAAAGGCCTCTTGGGTCAACTGCTCCCGCCGCAGATACCCCAGGGTGGAAAAATAGGTGTCCCGCACATTGTCCTTCAGGGTGATCTGCCGATAGAAATCCGGGTTGTCAAATACCGCCCAGGTGGAGGCTTCTTCCCGGGTCATCTGCTCCGGGTTGTACAGCACCCCCGTCACACCCCACATATATCCGGCGGCATAACGTTCCCAGCTCTCTCCGCCGATCTGGTTCTCCGCAAAGACCTGGGCAATATACGGAGACACGCATCTTTTATAGTAATTCTCCTCCCGCTCTCCGTCGAAAAAGCCATCCGAATAGGGCTCCAGCGCTCCCTCGGCCATGAGTTTCATAATCATATAGTCAGAGGGACAAACCAGGTCATAGGTATCTCCCAGCGTCAGCTGATTATACAGGTCCTCATTGGTTCCGAAGCAGGAATACTCCACCTGCACCCGTTTCCCATAGGTCTGATAAAACCAGTCCTCAAATTCCCGGTACAGGGCCTCCTTCCCCAGGATCTCCGCCCCGTTGTCCAGTTCGATCAATTCCTCATCATCCCAGTCTCCCAGGTCAATATACTCCTCCCAGTTGCAGACCCGGAGCGTAATCACGTCCTCCTTGGCCAGCACATGACCCGGCCCTCTCCCCACGGGCAGAATGCCGCCCATGGCTGCCGCCCACAATCCCAGTGCCAGGCGAAGGACAAAGATATGCCGTCTTTTCCCTTTCTTCATCCCAACTCCTATCCGCCCGCCGGGGCGGGCATTTCAAATAGAATTTTTTCATCCCTGTGTTTTGGCCTGACTTCCCGCCTTCGACAGGTTCATCACCGCCACCGCCAGTACCACGATCAGGAAAATCAGAGTGGACAACGCCCACAGCGCCGTCTTGATCTCCGTCTGAGAGCCCTTTGTGGCATTCACCACATAGGTGCTGATGGTGTCAAATGTAGCGGGTTTGGTATAGCTGGCAATAAAATAATCGTCCAAAGACAGCGTCACCGCCAGGGCAAAGCCCGACACAATGCCCGGCTGGATCTGGGGCAGCACCACCTTGGTCAGCGCCTGTCTGGGCGTAGCTCCCAGATCCATGGCTGCTTCGTACAAACTGGCATCCATCTGCTTCAGTCTGGGAACCACGGACAGAAACACAAAGGGAGCGCTGAGAACCACATGCCCCACCACCAGGGGCACGTAAGAACTTTTGTCGATGCCCAGTACCACCACCAGCATGATACATACGGAGAATCCCGTCACCACATCCGCGTTAATCACGGGCACCTGGTTCACCGCGCCCACAAAACTCTTAGTCAGCTTCCGGGAGTAAAATGCCCCGATGGCCCCCAGGGTGCCCAGCACTGTGGACAGAAAAGCAGACCCACCCGCCAGCAGCGCCGTGCCCAGGATCATACTCCGCAGCTCCTCGTTGGAAAACAGGTTGATATAGTTATCCATGGTAAACCCATGGACGGAACCGATGTTGGCGGAGGTGGTGAAGCTGTAAAAAGCCAGCACCAGAATCGGCAGATACAACAGGAGCAGCATACATCCGATAAATATTTTCCCTCCGGGATTCCGGCTCTTCCGGCCCACTCTCTCCAGATTTTCTCTCATAACAGGGCACCTCCTCTGTTTCCGGCGTCCTCCTCCGTATATCGGTCCGTGACCAGAGTGAACACCAAGATAATCAGCAGCAGGACCAGGGCGATCATGGAACCGTTATGCCAGTCGTAGGCGCTGAAGAAACTGCCGATCAGGCTTCCCATAATATAAGTGCTGTTGTACAGCATGTCCAGCACCACATAGTTGGTCATGGCAGGCAGGAATACCATGACCACGCCGCTGATGATTCCCGGAACCGACAAAGGCAGCGTCACCTTGCAAAACACCTGCACCGGGCCCGCCCCCAGATCCGCAGCCGCCTCCAGCAGGCTTTTGTCCAGCTTCAGCAGTGTGGTGTACATGGGCAGGATCATAAAGGGCAGAAAGTCATAGGTCATGCCGATAATGGTGTTCAGGAACGGGTGAAACGCCAGATTTCCCTCAATCACAGTCAGTATCTCTTTCAAAGCCGTGATCCGCAGCGTAAAGTTGATCCACATGGGCAGTACAAACATCACCACGATCACCGACTTCTGCTTCCACCGACTCCTGGCCAGAATATAAGCGATGGGATATGCCAGCAGCAGACACACGCAAGTGGTCACTATGGCGATGGCAAAGCTGTAGGCCAGCGTGCCTATGGTATAGGGGCTGGTGAAAAAGCCCGTCAGATTGTCCAGTGTAAATTTTCCTTCCCCGTTGGTAAACGCGTAATATATCACCACCAGAAGGGGCGCCGCCACAAAGCAGAGCAAAAACACCGCGTAGGGGATGCAGAGCTGTTTTCTGGAAAAACGGAATACTCCCATATCTCCTCCTATTTCTTCAGCGCGTACTGCAGCTTGTCTCTGGGAATGATCAGGCTCACATAGTCGTCCATGTTCCACAGGTATTCATCGCGCACAATAAAGTCCTCGTCCTCGTCCGTCCGGACTATGTAGCGGTAATGGTCGCCCTTGTAGATCAGGTTGATAATATGCCCTTTCACCACGCCTGCTTCCTCATCATCGCTCATGGAAATGTCCTCCGGCTTGATGGACACAATGACATGCAGGGCAGAGATCTCCACCTCATCCCCGTGGGCGTCCACCAGTATATCTCCCTCCGTCATCCGGGAACCGGGAATCAGCCTGGTGATGTCAAAATCAAACGCTCCGTCCAGAAAATCCAGCCGGCAGCCGCTTTTCACACCCACCTCGAATTTGTTCACCGTGTTTTCGGCTATCATGATATGAATCCCTTCCGGATCCACGGTAAGGCCCACCCGGCTGCCCACCTGGGCCTTGCGGGTGGATTGAATCACGATCTCGTTCTTGCCGGACTGCACCGTAATTTCATAGTGCACCCCCTTAAATACGACAGAAGTAACTTCCCCCTGGATGGTACCCTCTCCCGGCGGCGTAATCTGTATGTCCTCTGGCCGCAGCACCGCGTCGATCATAGTGCCGTTCTCCACATCATCCACGCAGGTGAACTCCGCGCCGCAGAAACGCACCTTATATTTTCCCGTCATTATTCCGTTAAAAATATTGCTCTCTCCGATAAAATCCGCCACAAAAGCATTTTTCGGCTCATTATAAATATCTTCCGGCTCACCTACCTGCTGAATCCTGCCCTCCGACATGACCACAATCTTGTCGGACATGGTCAAGGCCTCCTCCTGGTCATGGGTGACATAAATAAAGGTGATGCCCAGCTTGTCGTGCATGCTCTTCAGTTCCAGCTGCATCTCTTTGCGCATCTTCAGGTCCAGAGCCCCCAGAGGTTCGTCCAGCAATAGAATCTGGGGCTCGTTGACGATGGCTCTGGCGATGGCGATCCGCTGCTGCTGCCCGCCGGAAAGAGTCTGCACGGTCCGGGCTTCAAATCCCTCCAGATCCACCATCTCCAGCGCCTTTTTCACCTTTTTCACCACTTCCGCCCGGGGCAGCTTTTTCAGCTTCAGCCCAAAAGCGATATTGTCAAAAATATTCAGATGAGGGAACAGGGCATAGCGCTGAAATACCGTGTTGATGGGCCTTTCGTTGGGCGGCAGTTTGGTAATGTCCCTGCCGTTTAACAGAATCTCGCCGCTGCTGGGCAGATCAAAACCCGCCAGCATCCGCAGAGTCGTGGTCTTGCCGCAGCCGGAGGGCCCCAGAAAAGTCACAAACTCCCCCTGTTTTATAGTCAGGTTAAAATTGTCCACCGCCACAAAGCCGTCCTCAAAGGCACGGCACAGAGACCTAAATTCCAGAAAATGTTCAGATTTCGTTCCGCTATTCACCGCGTCTCCTCCTATAACTTTATAGATGTCCGTTTTTACGTCCACATAAAATTGCATTGTCTACAAGTCTATCATAAAATCTTTAATATTTCTACATTTTTTTCTATATATTGTTGTGAAATTTCCTGTGGCCATCCGCTGGCTTTCCGGGCAGGGCCGTAGGCGCCCCCACAGTTCCGTTTAAACATCCGGATTCCCGGCCCGGGAACGCAGGAAGGGACTGCAGCGGAACAGCTGTTTTTCCACAGCCAGTTCTGCAGCAGTCCCCCTCTGTTCAAACCCGGGCTTTTATAACTCGATATCTACCTGGTACGCCTCATCTATAAAGATATACGCCGCGCCGTGAAGGATACACTGTTCCCGCACCCAGGCATTGTCCCTGCGCACCGCCTCCAACGTGCAGTCCTCGTCCTCTCCCCGCTGTTCAATGACACTGGCAAACCGCCGGATATCCTCAAAGTGATTTTTGATATAAGAATCACTCATCACCAGGCAGTAGTATTTGATCTCATTCAGATACTCCGCCTCCATGTCCTCATCCCAGTCAAAGGGGATATAGCACCCCTCCACAATCAGATTCTGCTCGTTCTCAATGGCCGTCTTGATCATCTCCCGCACAATGGGCCAGAGATAGTCTGTCAGCGCCCTGTCGTCGCTCACCGGCGTGAGCGAAGTATTACCGCTTCGGATCAGCCCCATCTTCAAGTGATCCATGGAGAGATAAGGATAATGATACTTCTCCAGCAATCTCTGTGCCAGCGCCGTTTTTCCCGTGTGAGACGCGCCCGTAATCAATACAATCATTTTTCCCCCAGGTCTCCTTTCCGGTCCGGCTCTGTGACCAGCTGAGTACAAAAGAGCGTTTGTGTCAAGTACTGCTTGCGTCCGACTATCTAATGCCGAAGCCCTCCATAATTTTTTTAAATTCCTGGGACGCGGCAAAACTGCTCAGTACCTGCTCTCTTGTCATTCCTCCACGCATCTTGTTCAGCCAGTAATACATACCGTCAGGCTCGGAAGCCCGCCCCATAAAGGTCAGATACAGCCTTTCTATGTATTCCTGATCACTGGTTTTAAAACTCTCAAACTCCGGTGAGAAGAAGAAATTTTTGGCAGCCTGCTCTGCCGTTATCTTTCTAGTGGAAATCTGCTCAATATAGTACTGCCTGCCATCGGATTCCGAGGGTCTTTTCAATGCCTTCTCATACAATCTGTCCACAAATTCTCCCAGCTTTTCCAGATCAACTTCATATTCCTCGCCCTCTGCCAGCACCATTGACCCTCTGGTAATACCGGCCTTCCGACATACTTCCAGGAATTCAGGAGAATTCACAAAACAACTCAGCACATACTTCCGGGACAGGCCGGTTGCCATCTGGTTTTTCCACCACAGGATCTCCGAATCTGCAGGAACACGATCAAAAAACGCGCTGTACATTGCTTTTATATATGCTTCCTGGCTCAGCTTCTTATTCTGGAACTCTGGACTTCCCACAAAAAATTGCGCTACTGTGGCACCGTCGACTTCGCCGCTCTGTAATCTGGACACATAATACTGCAGGCCATCGGCATCCGCCTCCCGATCCAGGGTAACGCGGTACATTCTTTTGACGAACTCTGCTATCAGCTTTTCCTCCGGATCCTGGGTATCAATATATTGTCCAATGGGAATGGACTTGATTTCCGACTCGGTTCTGGATGGAGTGAGTCCAATCTGAGCTTCCAGCTTTCCGTCCTTCACCTGTATGCCGAATATATTTCTGCCGTCGGTGCCTGTATAGGTATAGATCACCGAAACAATTCCCTGATCTGTAATGCAATAAATATTCTTTGCGTCATTTGCGAAAGTTGTGCCGCTGGTACGCTGCAGAACCCCATAGCAATAATCATAGTATGTAAAATGATTGCCATTCCTATAACCCCAGGTGGAATCAGGAAAACGATAAACGACTTTTTCCGCACCGGTAGCCTCCGCATGATAAATCAGACTCATGGTAGAATTGTCATATCCAATTCGCCAACTGCCCGCTCCGTCTATGGGGATTACTGAACTGGCAACCTTCTTCCCGCCGGCATTCCACCAGGCGTCCTTATCGTACAGCGTGCTGGTACATCCATGGTCCTGCTCCTCGAAAGTATGATTACTAAATTTTGTGTCACTGCCCATAAAATTGCCGTAATACATAATTCCGAGAGACTGCCTCTCTATGGCGTTGGAATCCCAGGTGGTATCTATATTGTACCACTGTCCATCCACTTTAACCTGATTCCAGGTATGGTTACCGCCAGAGGCTGTTCCAACCTCCAGGATTCCCACATATCGAAGCAACATCTCATACGAATCCTTGTATCCCTGGCAGACAGCGCTCCCTGTCACCAATGCGTCATACACGGAGAACTTGCTGAAAGTGTAATCGTATTGACAATTCACCACAAGCCAGTTATGAAGGGCCAGCATTTTCTGAAGGTCGCTCATATCGGGAGTTATATTGGACTCCCTGACCGCTCTCTTAAGCGCTTTGGCAATTTCATCCTCGTTCTGAATATATTTGGGATAAAGATATATGACATAGCCCTCTGGACGTGAAATCGTTGCACCGCAATAGGGCTGCACATAAAACAGAGAACTGTCCCAATAAATGATATCCTTCAGCAGCGCCCCCGCTTCCTCATAGGTCATCCGATATTCGCTGATATCAATGGCTTCCGCATGCTGCTTCAAGGCCTCATGGATCCTCAACCTGGCGCCTGACTCTGCCCTGGCGTCCATATACGCCGTCGGCGCTCCCACCAGATCCTGTTCTTCTGCCTCAATGGTCACATACTCTGTCTGGTCGGAAAGCAGCGGCAAATCCACGCTTGCCCGGGCCCCCAGAGGCAGACACATAAATAAAGCCAAACCAAAAATAAATGATTTGATCAGCTTTGCTCCACTCTTCATAAGCATTTTCTGTTCTTCCCCCTTCATATATTTGCAACTATATTATACACGAATATTTAGGAAACGTAAAGAACTATCTTTCTGTAACTGTACAGAGTCGTTCCTACACCAGCCCAACCGTCTCTCTGGCTATAGCCAGTTCCTCGTTGGTGGGAATCACCATGACCCTGGTGCGGGAGTCCGGCGTACTGATCAGAATGTCCTGGCCCCGCTTCTCATTGGCCTCCTGGTCCAGGGCAATCCCCAGATATCCCAGGTATTCACAGACCATGGTTCTCACCAGGGGAGAGTTCTCGCCCACGCCTGCGGTAAAGCAGATCAGATCCACACCGTTCATGGCCGCCGTATAGGCACCTATATATTTTGCCACCCGATAGGCAAAGGTTTTCATGGCGCAGACGGCATAGGCGTCGCCCCTGTGATAGCCGTCTTCCAGGTCCCGGAAGTCGGAGGACAGATTGTTGGACAGGCCCAGCACACCGGATTTCTTGTTCAATATACCCATGATCTCATCGATGCTCCTGTTCTCCTTGTGAGCCAGGAATTCAAGGATGGCGGGATCTATGTCGCCGCTGCGGGTTCCCATAATCAAACCCTCCAAAGGGGTCAGTCCCATGGAAGTATCCACGCACTTACCGTTCTTCACCGCAGACACGCTGGCGCCGTTGCCCAGATGACACACAATGGTTTTCAGAGATTCACAGGGCACACCCAGCACCTCTGCAGCCCGTTTGGACACATAGGAGTGGCTGGTGCCGTGGAAACCGTAACGACGGATCCTGTACTTCTCATAATATTCCACCGGAAGGCCGTACATATAGGCTTCCCGGGGCATGGTCTGGTGAAAAGCGGTGTCAAACACAGCCACCATGGGCGTGCCGGGCATCAGCTTCCGGCAGGCGTTAATGCCGATCAAATTAGCTGGATTGTGCAGGGGCGCCAGATCGTTGCAGGCCTCTATGGCTTCCAGCACCTCATCGTCAATGACCACGGAACGGGCAAATTTCTCGCCGCCATGCACCACCCGATGTCCCACTGCGCCGATCTCTTTCAGGCTCTTCACCACTCCTGTTCTGTCATTGGTCAGCGCCTCCAGCACCAGACGGATGGCCTCGGTGTGATCCGGCATGGGAGTCACATGGATCTCCTTTTCCCCGCCTGCCGGCGTGTAGACGATCTGGCTGCCGTCGATGCCGATGCGTTCACACAGCCCCTTTGCCACGCACTGCTCCGACCCGGAATCAATTAACTGAAATTTCAGGGAGGAACTCCCGCAGTTTATCACCAAAATATTCATGATTAACTTCCTTTCGATATTTCGTTTCTATAATTGTTTCTGTATATGCATTTATACCAACTGCGCCTGTACCGCAGTCAGCGCAACCACACCCACAATATCCTGCCAGGAACATCCCCGGGACAGGTCGTTGACCGGCTTCGCAATCCCCTGCAGCATGGGACCATATGCCTCCGCGCCGCCCAGTCTCTGCACCAGCTTGTATCCGATATTGCCCGCGTCCAGATTGGGGAAAATAAGCACATTGGCCCTGCCTCCCACACTACTGCCGGGAGCCTTGGACTTGGCAACACCGGGCACCAGCGCCGCGTCCGTCTGCAGTTCGCCGTCCAGCGTCAGCTGAGGGTATTGTTCATGGGCGATCCGGGTGGCTTCCACCACCTTGTCAACCAGTTCATGTTTGGCGCTTCCCTTGGTGGAATGGCTCAACATGGCAATCACAGGCTTGGGTCCCACCAGACTTTTGAAACTTCTGGAGGAAGTCTCGGCGATGGCGGCCAGTTCCTCCGCCGTGGGATCCTGATTCAGACCACAGTCGGCAAAGATGAAAGTACCGTTCTCCCCCTGATCCTTAAACTGAGTGTCCATCACAAAGAAGGCGGACACCAGCTTCACCCCGGGGGCCGTCTTGAGAATCTGAAGGGCAGGACGCAACGTATCCGCCGTGGAATGACAGGCGCCGGCCACCATGCCGTCCGCATCGTTGTTCTTCACCATAACGATTCCAAAGGTCAGAGGATCGCTCAGCAGGATTTCCCTGGCCTTCTCCGGCGTCATACCCTTATTTTTCCGAGTCTCGTACAGCACATTCACATATTCGTCCAGCTTGTCCGTGATCTTGGGGTTGATCACCTTCACTCCGGTCAGATCCACCTCCAGCCAGCCTGCGCCGTCCATGATCTTCTCCTGGTCACCGATCATAATGATATTGGCAATGTTCTCTTCCATAATCTTAGCCGCCGCCAGCAGCGTCCTCTTATCTGTAGTCTCCGGCAGCACGATGGTCTTTTTGTCGAGCCTGGCCCGATCCTTGATTCTGTCAATATAAGACATATTCTCTCCTTCCCGCGGAATTGCCGCAATCTTTTTCTTTTTTTGTAAATAATTTATAAAATTAGCTTAACAAACGCCGTTTTTTATATTATACTAGAGATAGAAAAAATTAACAAGTTCTAATATGCGTTAAATTGTATATTTTGAAGTACAAAATCTTTCTGTTTATGCCAAAAAAGCCAGTATTTTATATATATGTAAACGCTTACAGTGCCTGTTATTTTTTTCACATACTATTTCAGTTATTTTAAACGTTATTTAGTTTATTCCCAGGACTGCAGGTTTTTGCCGGATGGAAATTTATATCGCCGGCCGGAAAACTGCGAAACTATTAAGTAGAAAGGATACGGTACTATCATGAAAGTGTGTGCTGTTATTGCGGAGTACAACCCGTTCCACCTGGGTCATGCATATCATCTGAGACAGGCCCGCCTTCTCACGGAGGCCGAATACATCATAGTGGTAATGAGCGGTGATTTCGTGCAGAGGGGGGATCCGGCGCTGGTGGACAAGTACGCCCGCGCCAGGGCCGCCCTCTCCTGCGGCGCGGACCTGGTGCTGGAGCTTCCGTCCTGCTTTGCCACCGGCAGCGCGGAATATTTTGCCCGGGGGGCAGTCTCCATGCTGGATCATCTGGGCGTGGTGGATTACCTGTGCTTTGGCAGCGAATGCACGGACATCCAGTTTCTGTCCCGGTTCGCGGAAATATTTCTGGAAGAGCCGGAGCCCTATAAGAGGATTCTGCTGGAAAAGCTGAAGCTGGGCTACTCCTATCCCACCGCCCGTTCCAACGCTCTGATCATCGCCTACCCGGCGCTGGCTGCTGACATATCGGTGGTATCCAGCCCTAACAATATCCTGGGCATTGAATATATCAAGGCGCTGCACCGCCGCCGCAGCCATATTCTCCCTGTCAATATCCGCCGCATCGGCTCGGACCACAGGGACAGGCGTCTGGGGCTCTTCCAGAGTTCCGCCAGGGCCATCCGCCAGGCCATCCAGAGCAACCGCACCCTGGAAGAACTCCATTCCCAGATGCCGGAGGAAGCATATGAGATTCTGACAGAATATTTCACCCGGGAACGTCCCCTGTTCCAGGATGACTTTTCCACCCTGCTGCATTACAAGCTGTTGTCGGAGCAGGCCCGGGGCTATACCGATTACCTGGACATCACGCCGGACCTGTCTGACAAGATCCGTAAATACGTGTACCAATACACCTCTTTCAGTGAGTTCTGTGACCTGCTGAAGTCCAAGGATATGACCTACACCAGGATCAGCCGCTGCCTGTTGCACATCCTGTTGAACATCACCAAGGATAACATGCAGTTCTACATAGACAATCAGGACACTGTGTCCTACGCAAGGCTGCTGGGGTTCAGGGAGGAGGCCAAGCCTCTGCTCACCGCCATCGACCGCAATACCTCCATCCCCCTGATCACCAAGATGGCCGACGCGGAAAAACTTCTGACCCTGGACGGATATCACATGTTCCAGCAGGAAGTGCAGATCACCGATATCTACAGCAGCATCCAGGCTGCCAAATCCGGGCACAGGATGTACCACGAGTACACCAGGCCTATGATCGTTTTATAGTACGGATCTACCGGTAATCGGTAAATTGGCGAATGCAAAGGGTTTCATGGCAGTTTCATTACAAAAAGAGGTTGTCCCGACTGTGGTGGCAACCTCTTTTCTTACAGCTGATAACGCCGTTTATACTTGTTTTGATTTCGGCTGTCCGAACAGACGGCAGCCTCCCTCGTCAATTTTTAAAACTGTGGATCGGAGCCGGAATCCGCCCGCCTCTGTTCACAAAATCATCACAGGAAAACCCATTCACAGGCATAATGGGTGCATAGCCCAGCAGACCGCCGAACTCCACCGTTTCTCCCACACCCTTGCCGATCACGGGAATGATCCTGACTGCGGTGGTCTTTTGGTTCACCATGCCGATGGCCATCTCGTCTGCGATGATACCCGAAATGGTGGTGGCCCTGGTGTCGCCGGGAATGGCAATCATGTCCAGCCCCACCGAACATACGCAGGTCATGGCCTCCAGCTTTTCCAAAGTCAGCGCCCCTGCTGTCACCGCATCAATCATGCCCTGATCCTCGCTCACCGGGATAAAAGCCCCGCTGAGGCCTCCCACATAGGAAGAAGCCATTACGCCGCCTTTTTTCACCTGGTCGTTCAAAAGAGCCAGAGCCGCTGTGGTACCCGGCGCGCCCGCGCGCTCCAGGCCGATTTCGCAGAGGATATCCGCCACACTGTCGCCGATGGCCGGTGTGGGGGCCAGGGACAGATCTACAATGCCAAAGGGAACGCCCAGTCTCTGGGAGGCCTCCCGAGCCACCAGCTGCCCCACCCGGGTCACTTTAAACGCTGTTTTCTTGATGGTTTCACACAGCACCTCAAAGTTCTCGCCCCGCACTTTTTCCAGAGCGGTCTTTACCACGCCCGGGCCGCTGACTCCCACATTGATGATGCGGTCCGCCTCGGTGACGCCGTGGAAAGCGCCCGCCATAAAAGGGTTGTCGTCCGGCGCGTTGCAGAATACCACCAGCTTTGCGCAGCCCAGAGAGTCCTGCTCTTTGGTGTACTCCGCCGTCTCCTTGATCACCTCGCCCATCAGTTTCACCGCGTCCATGTTAATGCCGGTCTTGGTGGAGCCCAGATTCACCGAACTGCAGACTCTCTCTGTGTCTGCCAGAGCCTGGGGGATGGAGCGGATCAGCATCTCCTCCGCAGGGGTCATTCCCTTGCTGACCAACGCGGAATAGCCGCCGATAAAATTTACCCCCACCTCATGGGCCACCTTGTCCAGAGTCCTGGCAATGCCCACAAAATCCTGAGACGTCCTGCAGGCTGCAGCCCCCACCAGCGCAATGGGAGTCACGGATATCCGTTTATTGACAATGGGGATCCCGTATTCTCTGGAAATCTGTTCCCCGATTTTCACCAGATCTCTGGCAGACTCATAAATCTTCTGATATATCTTTTCATTAAGAATCTTTAAGTCCCCATCAATGCAGTCCAACAGGCTGATGCCCATGGTAATGGTGCGCACGTCCAGGTTTTCCTTTTCTATCATTTCATTGGTTTCCGCCACTTCAAATATGTTAATCATGCTTCCCTCTTCTCTGCATTATCGCTGTCCGGCCCGCGGTAATGCGCTCAATTACATCATCAGGTTCCGTGAAACCTGACAAATACGGCAGTAAACCGGCCATACAGCCTCTCAGATCCTGTGCATCTGGTCAAAAATCTCTTCCTTCTGGCACTTCACCGCCACGCCGATGTCCTGCCCCAGCTTCTCCAGGTCATCCACCATATCCCCGTAGTGGCCAGCCATTTTGCTGATGTCTACGATCATCATCATGTTGAAATAGTCCTGCACGATGGTTTGAGATATATCCAGTATATTCACCCTGTTTTCCGCCAGATACGTACATACTCTGGCGATAATGCCCACCGTGTCCTTGCCTACCACCGTTATGATTGCCTTTGTCATATTAACCTCTTTCCTGCCGGTTTCACATATACCGCAGCCGTTTTGTACAATTTGTATCATAATACGAATCACCTGCAAAAGCAAGTTATTTCTGGTCATCCGGCCATTAAATCACCATCACCGGCGAAAGTTCGCTGCGCCTGGCCACCTGGATCTGAAAGTCCTCGGCCCTGTACGGATTTTCTCCCAGGGAAATCTCCATGCGCACGGTCTCATAGGCAAGTTCCGGCAGGTTATTGTCCTGGCTCAGATGTCCCAGGGAGATATGTTTCAGCCCATCGTGCAAAATACGGCAGAGCAGCCTGCCGGAATTCTCATTGGACAGATGTCCCCTGCTGCCCAGTATCCTCTGCTTCAGGGGATAGGGGTAGGGGCCCACCTGGAGCATGTTTACATCGTGATTGGCTTCCAGCAGAATGGCGTCCAGGCCTTTTAAGCACTCCACCGTATAGTCATTATAAACCCCCAGATCCGTACACACAGCCACTTTCTTGCTGCCATAACTGATGCGGTAGGCCACGGGCTGGGCGGCGTCATGGCTGATCCTTAAGGGATTGATCACCAGATCCTTGATGGTAAAACGCTGATCCTCCCTCACTTCCGTCCACAGTTCCGGCTCTATATTGCCCATACTCTTCATCTGCATCACCGCCTGGATCGTCCCTTTGGTGGCATACATGGGTATCCCGTATTTGCGGGCCAGCACCCCCAATCCACTGATATGGTCCGCATGTTCGTGGGTAATCAGAATACCGTCCAGGTCCCGCCCGCTGATCCCCAGTTCCTGAAGGCCTCCCTCTGTCTTTTTGCCGCTGATCCCCGCGTCAACCAGCAGGTGCGTGGCTTCCGATCCCACATAGACACAGTTGCCGCTGCTCCCGCTTGCAATACTGCACATCCTCATATTGTTTCCGTCTCACGGGGTTTAAAGCCCCGTTTTTCCTCCTACTTAAAGTTCTGAAGATATACTGCTGAACATTCCGCATATCTCCTACAGGCCCACAGGCCCTACTGCCAGAAAATATTGATCACATCGCCCTGGTGCAGCGCCTCGAAATGCTGGGCCGGGCGGCCGTTTAACAGAGTCACGATGCTTCTGCCCCTGGAATTGCCCAGGTCAAACTCGTAAAAATCAAACACATCCACAAAGACATATTCTTTCTTTCCCCGAAGCGTCACAGGCTGCCGGTTCACCACCACCTGCAGTTCCACCTCCGAAGGCGTCTGCTGCGCACCGGCGGCGTCTCCGGGACTCCTCTGCGGAGAAAAGTCTACTGCTTCCGGATACGACGCTTCCACATACGCCTCTTCCGGGTCGTCCTCCCCTTCTCCCTGCCATGCATATTCTTCCTCCGAAGCCTCCTCGTCATCGTCCGGCACAAAACGCACGTCAAATCCCTCATATACTTTGGTGTCGGACCGGGCTGGGGCATCGTTGACCAGAATACGTCCCTGCAGAGGAATATCCGCAAGCTGGGCCACCTGCTCCACGGTGTACCAGTTTTGCACACTGATCTGATCTCCATTTTGAATCTCATAGGTCCCCAGCTGCTGGGTCCCATTCACATAGACCAGCCGGGGCAATGTAATCCTGACGCCGCACATGGTGATATGTACCGGCTCTTCCATCTCCGGCAGTTTATCCAGTGTGGGATGGGCGGCCTCCCCCGCCGTGGAAGGCGTCAGCACTACCTTGTCCCCATTCTGTATCCGGGTGTGGATGTCCGCTTCCTGCCCGTTGACAGTGATCACGGCAGCCTCCCCCTGCTCTCCCCTGACCATGCGGCTCTTGCCGTCCACGGTGTACTCCACCGCCTCCCCCCTGCGGGGAAACAGGTTCTCATTGGGGAATCCTGCAGCAATGGCGGCTTCCACCACGGACAGTCTGCCATTGTCATAAAGTTTTATGCGCTGGTCGTTAAAGCCCACAAAGATAAAGTTGTTGCTCTGCTCATAGTAACTCAGGCAAATGCCGATGGGCGTCACCATCAGGGAGTCCCTGCGGGCGTTCTCCATGTCAAAGCTGATGGCCTGCATCACCTCCTGGCCCCGGATGGCCACCCTCTCCCCGGCGATCCCAAGCTGCTCCGCCAGGGCCTGGGTATAGCCGGGAATCATACCGCCTCCTCCCACCACAAACACAGCGCTCACTGACTTATCCCCGTTCAGTTCCCGGATGCAGTCAGCCACCTCCCCGGTCATCCTGCGGATGTTCTCCCCCAGCAGCTCCAGGGCTTCCTGGGAGGTAATGCGCTGGGGCAGTCCCAGAATGTCCGAATATTCTATGATTTCCTCCACGCCGATTTTCCGCTTGATCTGCTCTGCTGTCTCAAACTCCACCAGGCAGTGCTGCACCAGTATGTCCGTCAGACTGTCCCCGGCAATGGGAATCATGCCGTACGCGGTGATGGCTCCCTCTCTGGTGATGGAGATATCACTGGTCCCCGCTCCCACATCTACCAGGGCCAGGTTCAGCATGCGGAATTTCTCCGGTATGGCCACCTGGATGGCCGCAATGGGCTCCAGGGTCAGATTGGCCACCTGCAGCCCCGCCGCACCCACCGCTTTGTACAGACCGTCCACCACATCGTCCGGCAGAAATGTGGCGATCAGATCCACTCCTGCTGTCCTGGCCTTATGTCCTTCCAAATTGCCCATGGGATAACCGTTGAGATAGTAGCGCATGGCGGAATAGCCCACGCAATAGAACTGCATGTCCGTATCATTGTCCCGGGTAAACTCCTCGTAAGCCTGTTCCACCCCCATGGTTTCCAGCGCATAGATATCCTCGCTGGTGATCTCCTTTTCCATGCCGAAGGTATATTCCACGGAAGCAGTCACCGTCCGCAGCACCCGGCCCGCGGCGGCGATGCACACCTGGGTCAGCTTCCGCCCCAGATCCTGCTCCAGCAGATTTTTCACTTCGGTGATGGTGGCTCCCACCTTACCGATATCGTGAATCTGTCCGTCCAGCATGGCGCGGGTCTCGTGCTCTTTCTCCCGCTGGGCCACAATGTGAAACCGGGCGCCGTCCCTGTACCCCACCGTCCCCACGATGCTCCTGGTGCCGATATCCAGTCCAAATACCAATTCCCTTCCCTCTACTGCCGCCATATATACCCCTCCAGCCTCTGGCGGATCTGCCGGTAACTCTCCTCCGGCGTCCCGCTGTTGTCTATGACAAAATCGCTGCCTGCCCGGAACCCCTCTTCCGTCAGTTGGCTTCCCATGATCTGCCTGATTTTCTCCGGACTATAGCCCCGGCTCTCCCGAAGTCGTCCCCTGCGCGCCTCCACGCCGGCATGGACATACCACATCTCATCCACAATCTCCCTGTAGCCGCATTCGATCAGCAGCGCCGCCTCGACGAAAAAAAGTTCCGCCCATCCTTCCTCCCGGGCTTCCCTTATTTTTTCCAGCAGATACGCCCGCACCGCGGGATGAACCAGGGCATTCACCTGTTCCAACAGGCTTTCGTCCCGGAAAATCTTTTCCGCCATCCGGCCCCTGTGAATCCGCCCATTCTCCTCCAGAACCTCCCGTCCCAGCAGTTCCACCAGGGCCTCATAACAGGGCTGTCCCGGCTCTTTGACCGCATGGGCCACCTGATCCGCCAGATACACCCGGCAGCGGTAATGGGCCTTTATATATTCCAGTATTGTGGATTTACCGGCCCCCACACCGCCGGTTATACCGATCAAACGCATTCCTGCCTCCTCCACAGTCAGCATGCCGCCGGGTCAGTGGGCCTGGTACCAGTTTTCCCCCATGTGCAGGTCCACCTCCAGGGGAACTTCCAACTCCGCCGCCTGTTTCATGCTCTCTTCCAAAATCTCTCTCACCTGTTCCGTCTCCTCCTGCCGGGTTTCAATCACCAGTTCATCATGTACCTGCAGGATGAGCCGGGAGGCAAGCCCTGCCTGCCGCAGCCTTTCCCAGACACGGATCATGGCGATCTTGATGATATCCGCCGCCGTGCCCTGGATGGGGCTGTTCATGGCCACCCGCTCCCCGAAGGAGCGCTGCATAAAGTTGGAGGAGGACAGTTCCGGGATGGGTCTGCGCCTGCCGTACATGGTGGTGATAAAGCCTTTTTCTCTGGCATCCGCCACCAGATTGTCCAAATATTCCTTCACCTTGGGATAGGTGGCAAAATACTGCTCGATATACTCCGCCGCCTCCTTCTTGCTGATGCTCAGATCCTGGCTCAGGCCAAATGAGCTGATGCCGTACACGATACCGAAATTCACGGCCTTGGCATTGCGTCTCTGCAGGTCTGTCACCTCCTCAAAGGGAGTTTTAAATACTTTGGACGCAGTGATCCGGTGGATGTCCTGATCCATCCGATACGCCTGAATCAACTCCTCATCCCCGGACATATGGGCCAGCACCCGCAGTTCAATCTGGGAGTAATCCGCATCCATCAGCACACAGCCCTCCCGGGCCACAAAGACCTTGCGGATCCGGCGGCCCAATTCCATGCGCATGGGGATGTTCTGCAGATTTGGCTCGGTGGAACTAATGCGCCCGGTGGCCGTTATGGTCTGATTGAAATTGGTATGGATTCTGCCCCCTGCGTCAATATATTCCGCCAGCCCGTCTGCATAGGTACTCTTCAGCTTGGTCAATCCCCGATATTCCAGAATATCCCCTATAATGGGATGCTCCGGCGCCAGCTTCTCCAGCACGTCCGCAGCCGTGGAATAGCCTGTCTTGGTCTTTTTGCCCCCGGGAAGCTGCATCTGGTCAAACAGAATCTCCCCCAACTGCTTGGGAGAATTGATGTTAAAGGTACATCCGGCCTGTCGGTGGATGCTCTGTTCCAGTTCCTGGATCCGGGCCACCAGAGCGTCCCCGTAATGCCTGAGTTCCTCCCGGCGCACCGCCACGCCCTCCCGTTCCATCTCATGAAGCACCAGGGACAGGGGCATCTCCACTTCCTCCATAAGCTGCCGCATTCCCGCCTGCTCCAGCTTCTGCCGGATGACCTGCCCGGCCTGCAGGGCCACATAGGCCTGATACTGATAAAATACCGCCAGCTGCTCCAGGTTCTCCGCAGCCGCCTCCGCCAGGCTCTTTTTGCCGAAGCATTCCCGGTAGCCCGGTATGGACAGTTCCAGATGCTCGGCGGCGACGGTCTCCCCGTCGTAGTCGTTCTTTAAGGGATTCAGCAGATACGCGCCGATCACCGCGTCAAAATACGACTCCGTGGGCTTCCCGCCTTCCCTTTGTTCCCAGCCGTAAAAGTCATACTGCCCCTTGATGTCCAGCGTGTACACAGGACAGACCGCCGTAAGCTGCCTCACCGCCTGGAGGAGAGATACATCCTCCGTTGTCTCCTGTACCTGGTCAAACAGGGAAAGCTGCCGGTTTTCCACTGAATTGCCGCCGGTTCCCCCATAATAAAAATAGCTCTGCTTCTTCTGGTCAGAAACCGCCACACCCGCCAGCTTCCCAGCCTGGGTCAGCACCAACAGGCCCACGGCCCCAGCCGCTTCCGGCTCAGCTCCCATCTGGACCGCCTTTGTGCAAAGCCGGTCCAGTACCTTCACCATATGCTTACTCTCTTTCAGCAGATGAAATCCCGCTGTGATATCCTCCTGACTGATCCCCGCCTCCTGCCTGTCAAACCGGCTCAGCATGTTTTTAAACTCCAGCTGCTTGAACAGCTGATAGGCTTCCGGGGTATAGTATCCCTCCGCCCTGGCCTGTTCATAATCCAGGGCCAGATCGCAGTCCGTCCTGATGGTGGCCAGTTCCTTGCTCAAATCAGCCAGTTCCCGGTTCTGAGCCAGGGACTCCCGAATGCTCTTTTTGCCCACCTCCTCCAGATGCTCATAAAGATTGTGGATGGAGCCGAACTGCGTCATCAGGGCAATGGCTGTCTTTTCTCCCACCTTGGGCACCCCGGGAATATTGTCAGAGTTGTCTCCCATCAGCGCTTTCAGCTCAATAAACTGCGTCGGCGTCACCTGGTACAGGGCTTTCACATCTTCCGCGTAATAGTCCTCAATCTCTGTCCGCCCCATCCTGGTCTTGGGAATCCGGATTTTGATACGCTCCGTGGCGATCTGCAGCAGATCCCTGTCCCCGGATACCAGGGCCACCTCCATCCCCCGGGCCTCCGCCTTTTTGGCCAGGGTGCCCAGAATATCGTCCGCCTCCAGGCCCGCCTGTTCCATTATGGTAATGTTCATGGCCTGAAGCACTTCCTTCATCACCGGCACCTGCTCCCGCAGTTCCTCGGGCATGGGCTTGCGGGTGCCCTTGTACGCCTCGTACATCTGGTGGCGGAAAGTGGGCGCGTGCACGTCAAAGGCCACCGCCAGATAATCCGGATGCTCCTCCTCCAGGATTTTGAACATAATATTCAGAAAGCCATAAATCGCGTTGGTATGCAGCCCTTTGGCATTGCTCAGATCCGGCACGCCGTAAAAGGCTCTGTTCAGTATGCTGTGTCCGTCGATTAGTACCAGTTTCTCTGCCATCTGCTCTTCCTCAAATTCATTATTTTGCAATTCTCACAATCACGCCTGCCTGGTCCGTGGCCATCATACAAACTGTATGAGCTTTACCGCAGAATCCATGCTACAACTCCCAGGACTCCCGCCATGGCCAGCGCCTCAAACAGGGTTCCCACCCGCAATACACCTTCGTAGAATCGGATTCGCCTGTGGGACTCCTCCAAACGCTCCCGCAATTCCCGCTGCAGGTCAAAGACGTCCCCGTCCTCCAGATGGGCCATGCCCTCCTGGATCAGAAACTGGATCACCAGCTCCTCCCGGCAGCTGCCGCAGGCATCCACATGCTCCAGAAACCGCCTCATTCCGGGATAATCCATCTTCCGTCCGATATAATCCGGAATTTGCCTCTCACACTCCCGACAGGTCATGTACGTACCCCCTTTGCCGCATTGAGTCTTTTATAGAGCGCCATGGATTTTCCAAAGCGCCGCGGCCTGCTGACGGCCTGCCTCTTATCATCTTTATCCAGTATACACCATTTCCTACACAAAATCAAACAAACTGATCTGATTGGATTCCGGCAGACTGCCCAGCAGCCCCAGATCCGCCATCAGATCTACTATGGTCTTGGACACCTTACAGCGCTCCCGAAAATCGTCCTTGGACAAAAACGGGCCGTCCTTGGCCGCTTCCACAATGGCGTCCGCCGCTTTTTCCCCCAGGCCATCAATGCTGTTCAGGGAGGGCATCAGCTTGCCCTCCACAATCTGGAAAGAGCGTGACTGGGCCCGGAAGATGTCGATTGGCATAAATGTAAAGCCTCTGGCGTACATCTCCTGTACGATCTTCATATCCCCGTAGGCCAGTTCTTCCTTGTTGGAGAGGGAGTCGGAGCGCCTCTGGTAGTCCGCCATGATATTCTCCAGGTGTTTCTGCCCCTGGCACATGAGTTCATAGGAAAACGCCTTGGCCCGGATGCTGAAAAAAGCCGCATAGTAGGCCAGAGGATAATTAATTTTGCAGTAAGCGATCCTCCAGGCCATCATCACATAGGCCGCCGCATGAGCCTTGGGAAACATGTACTTAATCTTTTTGCAGGACCAGATATACCAGTCAGGCACCTCCTTCTCCTTCATGGCATCGATCCAATCGTCCTTCAATCCCTTGCCCTTTCGCACGCTCTCCATGATGGTAAAGGACAGAGAACTCTCCACTCCCTGGTTGATCAGATAGATCATGATATCGTCACGGCAGCAGATGGCGGTGGAAATGGTGGCTTTGCCCTCCAGAATCAAGGTCTGGGCATTGCCCAGCCAAACATCCGTGCCATGTCCCAGGCCGGAGATTCTGATCAGGTCGGAAAACTGCTGAGGCTTGGTATCCAGCAGCATCTGGATCACGAACTCCGTGCCAAACTCCGGAATCCCCAGGGAGCCCACCGGGCAGCCGCTGATCTGCTCCGGAGTGACCCCCAGGGCGTCCGTATTCTGGAACAGACTCATAACCCCCTTGTCGTCCAGAGGTATCTTAGTGGGATCCAGCCCGGTCAAATCCTGAAGCATACGGATCATGGTAGGATCATCATGTCCCAGAATATCCAGCTTTAACAGATTGTGGTCAATGGAGTGATAGTCAAAATGGGTGGTGATAATATCCGTGGTCATATCGTTGGCCGGGTGCTGCACCGGGGTAAAGGAATTGATATCCTGCCCCATGGGCAGCACAATGATGCCTCCCGGATGCTGGCCCGTACTTCTGCGAATCCCCGTGCAGCCCACTGTGATCCGATTGATCTCGCAGGTGCGCTTATGTTTCCCCCGCTCCTCGAAATAATTCTTCACATAACCAAAAGCCGTCTTGTCCGCCAGAGTGCCGATGGTACCCGCCCGATAGGTCTGACCCGCGCCGAAGATTACTTCCGTGTATTTGTGGGCCTTGGACTGATACTCCCCGGAGAAATTCAGGTCGATATCCGGCTCCTTGTCCCCCTTGAACCCCAGGAAGGTCTCAAAGGGTATGTCAAAGCCGTCCTTGATCAGCGGTTCCCCGCACACCGGGCATACCTTGTCCGGCATATCGCAGCCGGCGTTGCCCGCAAAGGCTTTCACCTCCGGGGAATCGAAATCATAGTAAAAGCATTTGCCGCAGCGATAATGGGCGCTGAGGGAATTCACCTCCGTGATGCCCGCCATGAAGGCCACCAGAGAGGAGCCCACCGAGCCCCGGGACCCCACCAGATAGCCGTCCTCCACGGATTTCCACACCAGCTTCTGGGCAATGATGTACATCACCGCGAAACCATTGGTGATGATGGAATGCAGTTCCTTTTCCAGCCGGTCCTTCACGATCCCGGGCAGATTCTCCCCATACAGTTCATGCGCTTTGTCATAACAGATTTTAGTCAGCGTCTTGTCGGAATCCGGGATCACCGGAGGACATTTGTCCGGCCGCACCGGGGCGATGCTCTCCACCATGTCCGCAATCCGATTGGTGTTGGTGACAACGATCTCCCTGGCCTTATCCGCCCCCAGATAGGCAAATTCCTCCAGCATCTCCTCGGTGGTGTGCAGATACAGGGGGGCCTGCTCGTCCGCGTCCTCAAAGCCCTTGCCCGCCATGATGATCCGGCGGTATACCTCATCCTCCGGATCCAGGAAATGCACGTCACAGGTGGCCACCACCGGCTTGTGCAGCTGCTCTCCCAGCTTTACGATCCGGCGGTTAATATTGCGGATGTCCTCCACAGACTGAATATCCGGATGCCTGGGTGACAGGATCATAAAACGATTGTTGCCCTCCGGCTGGATCTCCAGATAGTCATAGAAATTAGCCAGGCGGGCGATCTCCGCATCCGCCTTGCCCTCCAACAGCGCCCGGTATAACTCTCCCGCTTCACAGGCGCTGCCCAGAATCAGGCCCTCCCGATATTTCAGGATCAGGCTCTTGGGGATCCGGGGACGCTTGCTGTAATAAGTGGTATGGGACTCGGAGATCAGCCGGTACATATTAATCCGTCCCAGGTCGTTCTTGGCCAGAATAATGGCATGGTAAGTGGGCAGACGCCTGATGATGTCCGGGCTGGAAGCCCCCATGGCGTTCACCTGTCTCAGATTCTCCGCTCCGCTCTCCCGGAGCCTGGGAATGAATTTCACAAAAATATGTGCCGTGGCCTCCGCATCGTCCACCGCCCGGTGGTGATTCTCCAGGGACACTCCCAGTGTCTTGGCCACTGCGTCCAGGGTGTGCTTGGCCTGCCCCGGCAGCAGTATCCTTGCGATCCCCACCGTATCCACATAGGTGAACCGATCCGAATAGCCCTGCCGCCTGCAATTTTCCATGATAAAACTCATGTCAAAGCTGGCATTGTGGGCCACCAGCACACAGCCTTCACAGAATTCCAGGAACCGGGGCAGCACCTCCTGAATCATGGGAGCCTCCATGACCATGGAGTCGTTGATGCCCGTCAGCTTCTCGATCTCAAATGGGATGGGTACATCCGGGTTCACAAAGCTGGAAAACCGCTCCCTGATCTCCCCCCGCTGCACCTTCACCGCGCCGATCTCTATGATGCGGTTGTTCACCGGGGAAAAACCCGTGGTCTCTATATCGAACACCACAAAATCCGCATCCAGATCCTGACCCGCGTCCCCGGTGACAATCTCTTTCAGATCATCCACCAGATAGGCTTCCACACCATAGATCACCTTGAAAAAGTCCTGTTTGTCCGGGTTTTCCTCCCCGGCCTCTTTGCGCCTGCCTTTTTCCGCCTTCCACAGGTCGTCCCACACATGGCCTGCGTCCGTAAATCCCTGCACCACGCCGTGATCCGTGATGGCGATGGCCCGGTGCCCCCATTTATAGGCCCGCTTTACGATGTCCTTGGCCTCGGACACTCCGTCCATATCGCTCATCTTGGTGTGACAGTGCAGTTCCACCCGCTTATAAGGGGCCGTATCCACCCTGCCGGTGGTAAAATCCTGTATCTTTTTAATTCCCGTCAGGGAGCCGATGGTCAGTTCGTGATCAAATTTGTCCATCATGCTGATGCCCTTGATCTTCACAAAGGCCCCGGTCTTGATTCCCTCCAGGATCTCCTGCACCTGATCGTTGCGGGCGAACATTTTCACTGTCATGGTGTCGGAGAAATCCGTCACATCAAAGATGATAATGGTTTTCTCGTTCTTGATCTCCCTCTTGTCCACAGTGAGGATCTTGCCCCGGATTACCACCTCGCCGATCTCTCCGATGATGTCCTCGATGCGCATGGCCTCTTCCTCGAAATCACGGCCATAGATCACATCCGGATTGTCGGAGCGCTTCACGCTGTTGCCGTAGGCGCCGCCTCGGGAAAACTCCCCTTTCTTATAGCCGCCCCGAAACTCCCCTTTCATGCCGTAGCCGCCCTTGCCCTGGCCTGCGGCATTCCTGGCCCCGCGGCCCGCGCCGCTGCCTGTCTGGCCCACACTTTGACCTGCCTCGGCAGTTCCGCTGCCCGTCCGCCCGGCGCTTTGCGCCCCGCCCATGGCCTGGCCGCTGCCATAGCCTGCTCCGGCAGAACTGCCACCCGCCTGACCCGCCTCACGATCCGCTCCGGCAGTTCCGCTGCCCGTCTGACGGCCGTCAGCAGCCCCGCCTGCAGCCTGGTCCCCTTCAAATCCTGCAAAGCCCGCCGCGTCCAGCATGGGAGGCACATCCGTCTGTCTGTCATTCCCCGCGTCTCCTCCGGCTTCACGCCCCGCCCGCCGGGAAATCTCCGCCACCTGGAGCCGGATCTTCTGTTCATCCTCCTGGGCATATTTGCCGGTGCGGGCCTCCCGGTACTCCACCTGCAGGGCCAGGTCAAAGCCGCAGCGTTCCACCAGAATTTTCTGAAGCACCTGAGTGAACTCCTCCTCCCGGCTGTGGGCCAGCACGCTGTCCTCCAGGGTCAGGGTCATCTGCCGGGCGTCAGGATAGGAGAACTCTGCCGACTTGAAGCTGTTGTAGTCGATATGATTATACTCCCGCAGTTCCTCCAAAATGCTGTCCCGGTATACGTCCATCAGTTTCTCCGGCGTGTACTGGGAGGAGAGACTGAATCTCTCATAGATCTTCACCACCATATTTGCTTTTGGGAAAAGCTGCCTTTTGATCTCTCTCTCCGCGGTCCAGATATCCCCCTTCATAATCAGACGGCCGCTCTGCAGATAAATCCGCAGGAAATCCTTACGCCTGGTGGCAGATATTTTCTCCACGCTGGCCTGCTCCAGAATATCACGCACGGCTCCGTGTAATTGCAATGTGGGAAACACCTCAAAAAAAGGTTTTGCCATTTCTGATCCCCCCTGCCCGCTCCGGGATTTACCACCCAAAGCGAAGCATGTATTTGTTATTGACGCCAGTGGTCCAGCTCATACTTCAATGCTTCCAGCAATTCTCCCTCCGACATCTTCCGCACAATCTCGCCTTTTTTGATCAGCAGCCCCTCTCCGTCGCCTCCGGCGATACCGATGTCTGCTTCCCTGGCCTCCCCCGGACCGTTTACCACACAGCCCATGACTGCCACCTTGATATCCAGCGGATAGTCCGCCGCCAGCCTCTCCACCTGGGTTGCCAAACCGATCAGATCTATCCTGGTCCTGCCGCAGGTGGGACAGGATACCACCTCAATCCCCCCCTGCCGCAGCCCCAGGGTGCGCAGGATCAGTTTTGCCGACCTGACTTCCTCCACCGGGTCCCCGGTCAGAGACACCCGGATGGTGTCGCCGATGCCCTGATGCAGGAGGATGCCCAGCCCCACCGCCGACTTAATGTTGCCGCTCTGCACCGTTCCTGATTCGGTGATCCCCACATGCAGAGGATAGTTGGTCTGCTGTGCCAGTATTTCATGAGCCTCCACACACATCAGTACATCCGAGGATTTGATACTGATTACCAGATTATCATATCCCAGATCCTCAATGATATGTACCTTGTCCAAAGCGCTTTCCACAATGCCCCGGGCGGTCACGCCCCCGTATTTTTCCAGCAGCGGCTTTTCCAGGGAACCGCTGTTGACTCCCACCCGGATGGGAATATTTCTCTCCCTGGCCACATCCACCACCGCTTTTACCTTGTCGGCGGAACCAATATTGCCGGGATTGATGCGAATTTTGTCCGCGCCGTTCTCCATGGCGGCGATGGCCATTCGATAGTCAAAGTGAATATCCGCCACCAGAGGAATCCGAATCTCCTTCTTAATCTCTTTCAGGGCCCTGGCCGCCTCCGGGGTGGGCACGGTGCAGCGTATGATCTCGCATCCCGCCTGCTCCAAACCATGGATTTGAGCCACCGTAGCCGCCACATCCTCCGTCCGGGTGTTGGTCATGGACTGGATGGCGACAGGCGCGCCGCCGCCGATGCAGACCCCGCCGATCTGCACGGGCCTGGTATGCTGCCTGTGGGGATAACTTTGAAGTCCCTGCCCATTTTCCATATATTCTCTCATATGCTCCTCCTGAAATATACTCCCTGTAAAAAATATACGCCTCTGTGACCCAAAAAAGCATCTGCCCCATGCAAGGCAAATGCTTTATCTGGTTTGCCTGTTCAGTTATCATACCACATTTGGGGGTGGTTGGCTAGTTATTCCATCCCTTTTCCCAGCTGCATGAACTGAATCCTATCTTCTGCTGACATTGATATATGTTCTTCACCTCTAAGCAGAAATATGAAAATACGGGATTTCTCACCTATTGCCCGATCCCTTCCAAGGCAGGGCAGTAATGTATGTCCTGCAATCAGGCATAATATCCCCCTGCGGACCGCCGTCCGCTTTCTACACCTCCAAACGGCGGGACGATTTCTCCTCAGCGGATAAAATTCGTCCAGTTTCCGCTCTCTGTCTCCGGCACGATGCCCTGCTTTCGTCCCACCTCAATGCACTTCAGCAGCCAGGCCATATTGTGGGCGATGTTCCGCATGGTCTGCAATCCCTCCGCGTCCCGCAGCACTTCCTCCGGGCGGTTGCCATGTACCATATTCCAATAGCTGGAACCCACCGCAGGCATGTGGCTGATGCCAAAATACTTGTTCAGATCATCCAGGGAAGCCGTGGTTCCCGCCCTGCGGGCCGAGGCCACTGCCGCCGCAGGTTTATGTACAAAGGCATCCTTGCTGCTGTAAAAGGCCCGGTCCAGAAAAGACAGGATTCGTCCGCTGGCATGGGCATAGTACACCGGCGTGCCGAATACAAATCCATCCGCGCTTCTGGCTTTCCGCACGAATGCATTGACCAGGTCATCCATGAATATGCATCCCTGCTCCGTACACTGCCTGCAGCCGATACAATCTCTCACCGGCTGCGCGCCCATCTGGAAGATCTCGTAGCCAATTCCCTCCGCCTGCAAAGTCCGCCCGATCTCCTCCAGCGCCGTATAAGTACATCCTTTTTGGTTGGCGCTTCCATTCAACAATAAAACCTGCATGTTCTTATCTCCTTTTTTATGTCCTTTTCACTATGCCTGTTCCGTCTCCAGGCGTTGGATTGTCAGCGTATCAATCTGTGCGCCCCCCTCTGCGAAGAACAGCCTCAGATAATTGTGTGAGTTGGTGAAGGCCCTGCTTACCTGCTCCACCTCCACATACGCCCCGTCCGTACTGTTTAGGGTAATCGTCCCCTGTAAGGTGCCGTTCACAAATATGGAGACAGGTACCTGGGCCAGTTCCGGCGCATCCACTTTCACCTTCAGGCGGATTGTATAAAGGTGCATGCCGTCGGCTTCCAGGCCACACAAAAATGCCTTGCCTTTTCCCGTGTCAATGCCCTTCCCGTCCAGTTCCAGTTTTGTCTCAAGACTGTACCAATCCAGGTCAAAGCATGCGGCATCCTCCTCTTCCATACTCTCTGCAGCCTCCCGTTCCTCCTGGCAAATTCTCCCCAGACTTCTGTCCATAACGGCGGAACGCATCAGTACTTTCAATATATTCATGGCACAGACCAGCAGGTCTGCGCGTCTCAATGTGCCGTCCGCAAGACATGCCTCCAGATTGTCCCCGCCGGAATTTCTGCCGGAATCCTGCACCACCATATACACATCGTTCTGGCCCCTTACCATGGCCGCCAGATTGCTCTGGCCGGGAGCCTGTCCCTCATCGTTGATCATGGCCCACCAGTCCGTCATAACCAATCCGTCAAAGCCCCATTCGCCCCGCAAAACGGTGGTCAGTAAATCATAGTTTCCCGCTGTCCAAAGACCGTTGACGGCTCCGTAAGTGGTCATAATGGCATAGGCTTCGCCCTCTCTCACGGCAATCTCATACCCTTTCAGATAAATCTCCCGCAGAGCTCGCTCGGATACCACAGAATTGTAAAGGCTGCGGTGAAATTCCTGATTGTTGGCGGCAAAATGTTTCAGGGCGCCAGTGACCTGGTACTGCCTCATTCCCCGGATCTGAGCCGCGGCCATCTTCCCGGTCAACAGCGGATCCTCCGAGAAATACTCAAAGTTCCGGCCGTTTAAGGGATGCCTGTGAATGTTCATTCCGGGCCCCAGCAGAATATCGACACGGTTCTTCCGCAGTTCCGCCCCCTCCATCTCATATAGCTCCCGGATCAGTTCCTCGTCAAAGGTGCAGGCCAGGCAAGTCCCGTTGGGCAGGCAGAAAGCGTAAGTCCCACAATCCATGCGGATACCGGAGGGGCCGTCCGCGCAGCATCCACAGGGGATCCCGTATTCTGCCAGAGACCGGGTGACTCCGCCGAAGGCGGCCGCCGTCCCCGGCGTCACCTTGGGGGAGCACATACCCTCGCCCCGCACCATGCAGCACAACTCCTCATCACTGAGCTGTGACACGAACTCCTCCAGAGTGACTTTGTTGTCATAGACATCCGCCAGACGGTATCCCCTGTCCCCAGTGCAGGGCAGATCCCGCCTGTCGTCCTCCCTGCTCCTTTGGGCCATGCTGTAAGTTCGAAGCGGCGTTTTCTCCCAGGAGAGCACCAATGTGTCCGACGCCTGCGCCGGCTTCATGCGGTTAAACGCCTCCACAGGGGCCAGCGCCGACCTGCACTGCTCCAGAACTTCTGTCTCCTTCAGTTCCATGGTTCCTGCCGGCTGTGCGCTTCTGACATCCCCGCCCACATAGAAGCGGTACGTCCCCGCCTCCAGCACATAGCAGGATTTATGACCGGAGGCCCCGCTGTCATCATAGGAAGCAAAGACCTTCTTCTCCACTTGCAGCGTCATTTCCTGTTCTTCTCCGGGAGCAAGACATTTTGTCTTGGCAAATGCGGCCAGACTGCGCAGCGGCTTTCCCAGCTTTCCCTGGGGAGCGCCGGCATACACCTGCACCACTTCCCTCCCGGCGCAGGCGCCGGTATTCCGAACCTTAATATGGAATACGCAGTTCTCTTTTCCCGCCTCCATTTCGCTTTGCATTGAAAAAGATGTGTAGGATAAACCAAACCCAAAGGGGTAGAGTACTTTTTCCCTGGCAGAGGCAAAGGTTTCGAAATAGCGGTATCCCACATAAATGTCCTCTGCGTACCGATTGCCGTCATCGCCGCCAAAATCGGTGTCAGAGGGATAATCTTCCACAGAGCGGGCGATGGTGTCCGCCATCCTGCCGCAGGGATTCACCCGGCCCATGAGTATGTCCGCTACCCCATGACCGCCCTCCATGCCGCCCTGCCACACATAGAGTACCGCCTGGGGACCATAGGCTTCCACCCAGTTCATATCCATGATGCTGCCCACATTCAGCGCCACCACCACCCGGTCAAAAGCGCCGCACACCTGCCTGAGCATGTCCTCTTCCCCTTCTGAGAGATAAAAACTGCCTTTTTCCGCTTTGGCATCCCTGTCCTCCCCCGCCGTGCGACCGATGATCACCAGCGCTGTGTCGCTTTCTGCCGCGGCTTTCCTTACAATCTCCCCGCTCAGAGGCATCTCCTGCTGGCTCCAGGGCTCCTGGGCCCAACCGCATCCCTTGTCAAAGGGATGCTCCTTCATCCAGTCCCGGTAAACCTGTTCCAGTTCACGGTTCAACACGATCTTTTCCTCTTTCAGGGCATCCAGAATCCCTACCACATATCTGGTGTTGATCATACCTCCGGAGCCCGTGCCGCTCTTGTAGTAATCAAACTGTATTCTGCCGAACACCGCCAGACGCTCTCCCTCTTTCAAAGGCAGCACATTCCCCTCATTTTTCAGTAAAACCGCCCCTTCCGCGGCAGCCTTTCTTGCCATCCGGGCATAAGCGTCCCAGTCTATCACATACTTGTTTCCCATTTTTTCCAAACCTCCTGCGCCCTGTAATTTTGCATTTTGCACAATGACACCTACATAGTAACTGCGTTTCGCAATTTCATACCTTTCTCTATTTTTATTTGTCAGATTCCCTTTTCGTAAGCCTTCAAAACGGCATACATCTCAGCCCACGGAAAGGCGCGGAAAAGCAGTGTGCAACTTGCCTGTTAGTCTTCATGTCAGGGATGCTTCCCCGTCTCATAGCACCATCTGGCTATTTCCGTGTTCACTCCTTACTGCACTTTAATGCAGTCTCCAAAGAGCCGCCATGGAGAGACTGTCTCTCTGTAAGCTGTACCTTCAAGCCTCTCAAATACGTCTTTTGCTCCGCCGTAATCCTGAAACTCTCACAGGCCTTCTGAATAGTCTTGTTGTGGGTCCAGCCGTCCAGACGCTTTTCCTCGATATAAGGAAGTGCTGCTTCATATTGTTTGGCCAAAGCCGTAGCAAAATACCAGGCCCGCATCATATTCACATAATATTCCCGGGATGACACCTCCGCCACCCAGCGCAGAAATTCCGGCTTAAAATCCTCCTCCAGATAAAAACGCATCAGCATCCCCATGCCATAGCGAATGGTATAAGTTTCTCCCGAGGCAATCCAGTTGTGGACCGGCGTCAAAAAAGCCTCCCTGTGACTGCCGAACACCTTAGGAGCCATCATATCACAGGTAGCCCAGTTGTCCATATAGGGCAGGAAACGCCTGGTCTGCTCCAGACATTCCTCATAATCCCTGATCTGCTCCACCACAAAGGCATGCAAATTATTCTCGTCATAATACAAATGGGGCAGCCGCGCCAGGAACTCTCCAATCTGCGGATCCCTGGCCAGTTTCCTCGCATATCTGCGCAGTTGGGGAATACGTACTCCGATGATTGTCCCGGGATCCACTGTGGGAATCAGTTTCGCCTGGAAGTCCTTATATCCCTCATCCCGCAGTTCCCACAAGTCTGCCTGTATTTTCTCTATGATACCCTGATCTGCATGGCCACACGGCTGTTTTCTGCCAGCAATAAGGTCATTGTGCCCCTCCCCTGCTCCTCTCGCCTCCCTATCCCCAGGCGCATAAACACAGGAGAACTCCTCGCAGACCACAGGCATGTCCTGATCAAACCGCAGTCCGGCCTCCTCCATCTCCCGCCGAAAAAAACGCTCATGTACTTCCCGCCAGCGGGCCAGGCTTAAGTCTCCCTCCCCCTCCCGGCGGGCATGTTCCTCGCTGATCTCCCGGAACGGAGCCAGGTATACCCTTTCTGTCCGTATAACACAGGCAGCCTGCCCCCGGCTGTTCAGAATCACACTGTGTTCCCCCGCTCGGGGAAGCGGTTCTCCCTTCAGTTCATACAGCGGAAATGCTGAGGAAGTGGCTGTCTTTCTCCCGCCTGCTGCCAGCGCCGCCAGTTCATCCGCCGCGTCTCCAAAAGCCCACGCTTCATAGTCTGCATGTTCTATCCCCGCTTTCCGGGCATACTCCTTCCACATCTCTTCCCCAGTCATTTAACCTCCTCCGCCTCTGCAGACCCCTTTCTGAACTACCGGGCCCGGGACTTCCGGGTTCATTTTTCACTTGCTTCCAGCATTGTCCTGACTTCTTCCCAGCTTGTGGCTGTGACAACCCCCTCATGAGGCTCCCAGGGCATGTCTATGGCCCCGGTATACCACACCGGCAACATGCCGGCCCCGGCGGCGCCCACAATATCGCACTCATATTGATCGCCGATATACCAGACCCAGGGAAGAGACTCCTCTGACTGCCCCTCCTCCCCCCTCCGCTTCAGCCCTGCCTTCTCCAATGCCAGTTCAAAAATACGCCTGTTGGGCTTGCGAAACATATATTCGCTGGTGGCCAGTATGAATTCAAACGGATGTCCGGGAAACAACTTTCTGATCCGCCGCTCCACTACACGGCCGCAATAACTGATATTGCTGATCACCCCGGTGCGGATTCCCTGCTCCACAAGATATTTCAGGAACTGGGGACAGCCTTCCGTTGGTCTGCCCGGCGAAGCGGCATCCCAGAATACCTGATCCAGCTGTTCGCCAGTCAGAGATAACCGGATTCCCAGGGACTCGTACAGATAGGCAGTAAACATGTGGTTGGGCACTTCCACCTGGAACAGATGCCGCCTGGCTGGGTCAAATCGGCCCAGCTCGCCGTTGATGGCGGCAGCCTCCTGCTGAATCTGTTCCGCCGTCAGGTGATACTTATTCTCCACACAGTATTGCAGCACCGCCTCCGTGCCCCTTACCCCGTCAAAAGGAGCCTCGTTTACCAGTGTCTGCCCATAGTCAAACAAAATCATCTCAGGTTTCTTCATATGTCTCCCCTCCTGGCCGGTTCCCTGATACAGCCTGGTATCCAGGCCCCCACAAATTCCCCCGGCTTCGGACGAATCCAGGAACCGCTCACCCAGGCATTAGTGTACCGTATCGTTCACATTTCGCAAAATGACTTGCCTGAATTTCCATCTGCCGCGTTGTCG
>JAAWKU010000175.1 GCA_022797535.1 Lachnospiraceae bacterium
CATAGCGCAGTTCAATCCGTGGGAAGCCGTTCTTGATAGCCCATCTCACGGCGAACATGGCCCCCAGCATCTCTCCTGACACGTTGCGCAGACTGGCGGTGTCCGGGTTATTCCCGCTGCCATTGTCCACATAGACCGTGTCGTCCGGCAGTATAAACACACAACCAAACGCATATCTTTTTATGGAATGGTCATAGCTTCCATCCACATAGGCCACCAGGCCGCCGCCGGGATCCCCCATCCCCACCGGGCGTTTCTCCCGATGGAGTGATGCTTTCCTGCCGCCGGCGACTTTTCCCGTCGGTGCGCTTTTTTCCGGGATTCCATCTCCCGGGGCGTTTTCCTGTCCGGCTCCCCCGGCCTCCCAGACAATATCCCCCATATAGGCCCTGGCTTCCTCCAGTGTCTTAAATCCTTTGTACTCCGCTCCCGGATAACCGTCCACAGCCTCTTTACAGGCATCCCAGCTTTCCAGTATCCCTATGACTTTTCCCCTGCGCACCGCATATACTTTCTTCGCTGCCATCCCTGTCTCCGTCTCCTGTCATTTTTCCGCGCTCCTTTTTGCCCTGCGCGGCACAGAGCCACTACCCCTCAAGGCTGTGGCTCTGTATAGTATACTAGCATATTTTTATCTGAAGGACAAGAAGGAATCAGACAATACTCCCCGCGCGGCCATCGCAGCACCTTCGAAGCCTTTTCACCGAACTCATGGGATTCCGAAAAGGCTTCGGCAGCAGAAATACGTTGCACACATTTTTCCGAATAACATACAATATACCAAGAAAAATGACAGAAAGTTTCCAATTATGTATTTTTTCATCGGATTTCTACTGCTGATTGTGCTGTGCATGGGGCTTTGCTTCTGGCGCAGGCGCAGAGCCATCAAGAAGGTACGCTGTATGTCCTGTTGTGAAAAGCAGGAACTGCTAAACGGGATCCTGGAGCCCTTCGGGTACTATTATGTCTGCGACCAGGATCTGGTATCCACCCGCAACGATGCCTGGCAGCGCCGGGCAGGATACACGGCACTCTTTGACAAAGCAGCGCTGCACTTCCACATGGTGTTTGACGCGCTGCCGATCTACTTCGATCACTGCGGCAGAACCTGGCTCATCGAACTCTGGAAAGGCCAATACGGTATCAACACCGGCGCTGAGGTGGGCATTTACAACGCCGATGGCCTGCTGAAACCGGATGAATACGCCACTGCCCATTTCCAGGCCGTAGACGACAGCGAAAGGCTGCCCGTCTCCTTTAACCTGTTCCGAGGGGAACGGCTGCTGGCATCCATGTCCCACACTTCCTGGTGGCTCACCGCTTTCCTGGTGGGCATGTTTACCAGGCCCGACCAATTATCCATGGAAGTAACCATCGGTTTCCCCTGCCAGGAGATGCAGCATCATTTCCTGGAGGCTCTTGACCGCATTTCCATGGAGAACAAGTCCCTGCGGTTTTCCTGCTGCTGTCACGGTGCGCAGGTGCACATCCGCTATAGCTGTGGCTGTCCTCAGTCTCCCATCTGCCCCGAACGCATTTCCTGTTTTCGCAGGCTGCGGATCCGCTGGGCACAATTTTGTAACCGATTTTTCTGTCGCCTTTACCGCCGCGTCACTCGCCCCTTTGACTGCACGCTGGACCGGATTCTGCTATTATATGAGCTGCTTCCTTTCGCCCTGCGCCGCATGTTGAGGAAGCCAATTCCTGGAAAGCGCAGGAAATAGACAGAACGATACGGAACATGAATTATTAAGAAAGGAATCCTGCCAACATGAGCTACTCTTCCCGCCTCTCCCGTGCTTTTCAGAACGCTCCCATACTGCCGCTGGGTCCCTGCAGCCGCTATGTGCTCATCAGCGACTGCCATCGGGGCAACGGCACCTGGGGCGACAATTTCCTGAAAAATCAGAACCTGTATTTTACAGCCTTGAAGCATTATTACGCCCAGGGCTACACCTATATCGAGCTGGGGGACGGGGATGAATTGTGGGAGAACAGGCGCATGAGCCAGATCATCGAGATCCACAACAATGTGTTCTGGCTCCTCTCCCTGTTTTACCGGCAGGGACGGCTCTATCTGCTGTATGGCAATCACGACATGGAGAAAAAGAGACCTGGTTATTCCAACCAAGTCTGCAATACCTTTTTTTCTACGGATTCCCAATGCCATCAGCCCCTCTTCCCGGGACTTACCTTCTATGAGGGGCTCATTCTTGAACAGCACGGGCAAAGACAATGCGGACAGGAACAATGCAGACAGGGACAGCGCCTCTACCTGACTCACGGCCACCAGGCCGACCCACTGAACTCCACCTTCTGGCGCCTGGCCCGCTTTCTGGTGCGGTATTTCTGGCAGCCCCTGGAACATTTCGGCGTGCTGGATCCTACCAGCGCGGCCAAAAACTACACCCACAAAGATAAAGTGGAACAGCGCCTCACCGATTATGCGCAAAAGACGGGACACATCCTGATCACTGGCCACACCCATCGTCCCAGGCTGAGCATTGACACCCCATATTTTAACACGGGCAGCTGCGTCCATCCCCGCTGCATCACCTGTCTGGAGATCCTGGGAGATAAACTCACTCTGGTAAAATGGGCCAGTGATACTCGGAAGGACCACACGCTCTACGTGGGCAGAGAAGTGTTGTCCCAGATCAAACTATAGCATCCGCAATTTCCTCCGTCCACAGGATTTCCCCGGCAGGCATGGCGGCATCACAATGCGGCATCTATGCTGCCTCCCTCCGGCATGGCCGGAGCATGGGCAGGATCCACAGGCATCTCCATGCCTCCCAGTTCCAGAGATACACCGCCCTCATACCCTCCGCCGCCCCTTTCATTGCAGGATCTTTCGGAACCGGCGCTTCCGGAAGCCTGCTGTTTTTCCTGAGCCAGCTTGTAAAAGAGCGCTTTCAGATAAGCCATGTCCGCTTCCATAATCTCTCGCTGTTCCTCCAGACGGTGCTTTCTCTTCAAATCATTCAAATCCTTAGGATCCAGTTTCGCTGATTTTCCCCCCAGAGCATCGGACAATTCCTCCATGTCCGAGAGTTCCGCCATCTCCCGTTGGGCCTCTTCCATCATTTCCTGCATCATGCGCTGCATTTCCCGCTGCAGTTCCTGCTGCCTCTCCCGCAGCACGGCCTCCTGCTGCCTGTAGTCAGGTTCCAGGTCCTCACTTTCTTCCTCCTGCGAGGGGGCAGGATCCTTACATTCTTCTTCCAGTTCCCCGAAGCATGGCCCGCCCCGCCCGGCCATCTCCTCCTCCTGTAAATGCCGCATCCTTTTCCTGGCGACCCGTTCCATCTTCTCTGCATGGATAATGGCGCTCTCCAGTTCCTTGTCATCATATTCCCCGCATTTCAGACGCTGCTTAAGAAGGGCCACCTTGCCCCGGGCCCGGGCCGCCACCTGCCGGGCGCTGCCGGAGGTCCTGGTCTGGAGGATCATGGCCGAAATCTCCTTGAAATTATAGTTCAGGCGTCTGGTCTTTTTCCTGGCCGATTTGGTCACAGATATGGTGCCCATACAGGTTCCGTCTGCCCGCCGCAGGATGGTTCTGGTAGTTATAGTATTGCCTCTCTTAATCACTTCCCGCTCTGCTTTGCCGGGTACTCTCCTGTTATGGCCCGCCCCACCAGGCCCCGATCCTATGCCGATTCCCATTCCCATATCTTCACCTGCCTTTACAGGGGTTTGCTTCTTCTCTTACCCCTTCAAACTTTCCGTATATTCTATATATCGGATTACATATGTAAATAATTAGCCCCGCCACCTGTTTTTATCATTTTATACCCATCCAGGTGAGAAGATATTGCGGTACAGGGGAATCCGTTATATAATATTTTTGATAAGCACCCGTACAAAAGCGGTGCGGAAAAGAGGGCAGAATGGATAAACTATTATTGACAGCATGCCAGAACGGGCAAAAAGGCGTCGTCATGGCATTTCTGAAAAAAGAAAACATTAATGTAAACGCGGTGGACGAGATGGGCTTCTCTCCCCTCCATTATGTCTGCAAAAAGGGCTACCGGGATATCGTGAAGCTCCTGCTGGCCAGGGACGCCGATGTAAACCAGGTATCCAACACCAGCGTCACACCGCTTCACATGGCTGTCCAGTCCGGCAACAAAGAGATTCTTCAGCTATTATCGGAGGCGGGGGCCGACCTTAACGCCACGGACAAGGAGGGCAAAACCGCCCTGATCTACGCCGTGGAAGCAAAAAAGGCAGAGGCGGCAAAATACCTGATAGAATTGGGAGCTGACCCCTCCGTTATGGATAACCGGAATCACACCGCCCTGGATTACGCCAATGCGTTGGGCCTGATCCAACTGGTGGACAGTCTTTCCGCGGAAAGTTCCGGCAATACTGACGCCTACGGCAACACGCCGCTGCACCAGGCCTGTTACAACGGCCAGGGAGAGGTGGTAAAAGCCATGCTGGCCAAAGGGGGCATGGATATCAACGCCCGCAACGATGAAAAAATTACGCCGCTGTACCTGGCTGTTCGGGAGGATAATCTGCTGATCGCCGACCTGCTGCTGGAAGCGGGGGCCGATGCCAATATCAGCGGCGGCAACGGCAACTCCCCCCTGCATGCGGCGGCGGAAAATGAAAACGAACATATCATAAAAAACCTGTTGGCCCATGCCGCGAAAATTGACGAGCGCAACGAGGACGGAGAAACCGCTTTGATCATCGCCGCCCGGCGTGGAAACAATTATATTGTGGGAACCCTTCTGGACAAGGGGGCCAATGTGGCTTATGTGGATGCAGCAGAGCACACCGCCCTGTACTATGCCACCGAAGGCGGCTACAACGACATTGTGGAGAAACTGCTCATGGCGGGCGCCGAAAGTTAGCGCACGCCAGATTGTATATTCCATAAGCAGGCCCTCTCTCATCGTCGGTACTTAGGGAAACGCTGATTAAAGCGTTTTCCGCACCGGATTTGCGCCGCAAAGCGGCAAATTCCTCTGCAAATCCGTGTGCATCCGCCGGAGGCT
>JAAWKU010000176.1 GCA_022797535.1 Lachnospiraceae bacterium
CACCAGCGCAGGCATGCATCCCCATGTGGAAGATGCGCCCATAGAGGATCCGGCATTTTACCGGCGAGTGGAGACAGGGTATGACCTGATTTTTAATCCGGCGGTGACGAGATTTATGGAATTGACGCAGCGCTCTGGGGGACGGGCCTACAACGGAGCCCGGATGCTGGTGTATCAGGGAATCATCGCCTTTGAACTCTGGACAGGCGTCTCCGTGAGCCAGGAGTTGGCGGACGAACTGTACCAGATGATGACACAGGAGCAGGATTAACGCAATGGCCTGGGGCCGGTTTGCATTTGACTCGGGTCTGGAATATACGGGAGAGAGAACCATGGGAAAAGAGACATGCGGCAATGTGGTGCTCATTGGCTTTATGGGCAGCGGAAAATCCTCCATGGGCATCCGGCTGTCCTATCGGATGCGGTATGTTCTGGAGGACACGGACAAGCTGATCGAAGCCGGGGCAGGCAAAACCATCAGCGAGATTTTTGCCCAGGAAGGTGAGGAGGCTTTTCGGGTCATGGAGACGGAGCTGCTGGAAAAGCTGGTGGAAAAAAGAGGGCAGCGGATCTATTCGGTGGGGGGCGGCACGCCCGTCAGGGCCGTCAACCGTCCCCTGTTGAAAAAGCTGGGGACGGTGGTGTATCTCCGCACCCGCCCCGAAACCGTATATGAACGGCTCAGGGGGGACACCACCCGGCCTCTTTTACAGGGGGAAGATCCGCTGGGGAAGATCCGCAGGCTGATGGAGGAGCGGGAATCCGCTTATATGGAGACGGCGGACATAGTTCTGGACGTGGACGAGATGACAGCTGATCAGGCGGCGGACACCATCATGCGCATGGCGGGCCGGACGGGGGACGGCGAATAATGGCAGCCGTTGTTTCAAATGCAGACGGGCCTGCGTGGCGCATATACTATTGACTGATATGTGTGCGAAAGCATCAAGGGGGATAAATATGAAGATTCTGGTAATCAACGGTCCCAACATTAACTTTCTGGGCATTCGGGAGAAAAGCGTGTACGGTACTCAGGACTATGCGTATCTGGTAAATCAAATTGAGGAAAAATGCCGCAGGGAGGGCCATCAGGTAACCGTGTTTCAGAGCAACCATGAGGGGGCTATCATTGATCGGATACAGGAGGCGTATTTTGACGGCACGCAGGGCCTGGTAATCAATCCCGGCGCTTATACCCACTATAGCTATGCGATCCGGGACGCCCTGGCCAGCATCCCCGCAACCAAGGTGGAAGTACATATTTCGGATATCACCCAACGGGAAGAGTTCCGCAAATTGTCTGTCACTGCCCCCGTGTGCCAGAAACAGATCTACGGTAGAGGTCTGGGGGGCTATCTGGAGGCCATTGATTTTCTGGCGGGGGAATTCCCGTCTGATGCCGTTTGAGGAAGCTAGTGTACCGTATCGTTCACATTTCGCAAAATGACTTGCCTGAATTTCCATCTGCCGCGTTGTCGTCGGTCAACGATGCCGCCGCATCGCCTTCCTCCTCCGCCTTGCAGACTGAAAATTCATCCGGCGTCATTTTACTGAAAGTCAACGATACAGTACACTAGTGTGCTGACTCGATTATATTCAGGCAAAAAAATGCTTTCTGCCAGATATGCGTCACAATTTGGGGGAGATCTGCGCCAAATGAAGGGCGCATAGCGGGCTATGTAACCTGAATTTGGTGCAAATATCACGCAAAGTGGGGCGTACAGATGGCAGGAATGATTTTTCAGACACGTCCTAGCTTAAAGGGAAAATGTCATGAAAAAGTGAAGAAAATGTGAAAAGTCTGTGAAATGCCTGCTGACAGAAAAACCCCGCGGCACAATGCCGCGGGGCTAATATTTCATAAAGTATGTCATGGAGCGGATCTCTGCCACGGACTTATGTATGTCCTGGCTGTGCTCGGCATATTTTGACTGGGTTCTGGATACATTGCCCTGCTCCGACAGAATGATCTCATGAACCGCATCGGCCAGCTGCACCGACCGCAGGGATTTCTCCGTGATTTCTCTGGCCACGTCCTTGATCATGTCTGCGCCCTTTTGCTTTCCTGGATCTCCTCTCTGTGTATCTACTGAACGGCCCTTTTCTTACGAGCCATTACAACGCTCTGAACCACCAGGAACAGGCAGAGCATTGCAGCTACGGTAATTCCCGTCCACCATGCCTCCTCCAGTCCCGCCGAGGAAACGATGATCTGGATAGTGCTCAGGGAGAGCACGCCGAAGAAGGTTCCGATAATATTGCCCACGCCGCCAGTGAGCATGGTCCCGCCGATAATGGAGGAAGCGATGGCATTCATCTCCATACCCGAGGCATGGGAAACCGCGCCGGAACCCACATGCAAAAAGTAGACAAATCCGCAGATTCCCGCCAGCAGACCACAGATCAGGTGAGAAAGGAACCGGGTCCTTTTTACATTGATTCCCAGCATCAGCGCACTCTGACTGTTGCCGCCCACGGCGTAGAAGTTACGTCCCGGTTTGCTCCATCTCAGCATGCAGAACATGAGAACCACGATCAGCAACGCCACGATCACGCCGATCTCAATGTAGGCGTCCACATAGACGCCGGCCTTATTGTAAGAGCCCATACCCGGTATGAGAATGCGGGTATCCTTCAGCGCCACAAACTGGCTGTTCTCCACATTGAAAGGATAGGTGTTGACAATAGTGGTCATACCTCTGGCAAAAAACATCCCCGCCAGGGTGACGATAAAGGGCTGAATCTCCAGGTATGCCACCAGAAAGCCCTGTACCAGACCAAACCCAAGCCCAATACCCAGCGCGATCAACAGAGACACAAACACATTGCCCTGATGGAAGTCCAGGTACACCGCGCAGCACATGGTCACCAGAGCGGTGACGCCGCCCACGGAAATGTCGATTCCCCCGGTTATCATCACCAGGCTCATGCCACAGGCGGAAATAATCAGCGGGGCATTGGCGTTCAGTATGTTGAAAAAAGTCTGAGGTTTTAAAAAGCCCTTGCCCTGGAATACAATCGCGCCAATATACATGACAAAAAATACAACAATGGTAATGGTCAATAACAGATTGGTGTCGGAAAGGGTTTTCCGCACCGCCGCATTTTTTTTGTCCGATGCCATTTTACGCAACCTCCTTTGCCGGTTTTCTCAATTTCCTGCCCAGCCCCGCCAGCCACTGACGCACCACCGGCGCGCTCATCACCACCAGAAGGATAACCACCACCGCCTTGTAGGCAGGCAGAGCGTCAGACTGTACCTTGACTTTGTACAGTGTGGTAGTCAGGAACTGGATTACATACGCGCCCAATATGGATGCGCCCAGGTTAAACTTGCCCCCGCTCAGCGCATTGCCCCCCAGGGCCACCGCAAGAATGGCATCCATCTCGATGTCCTTGGCGATGACCGAGTAGTTGATGGAGGACAGGCGGCTGACTTTGATCAGTCCCACCACCGCTACGCAGAGCCCCAGGATTACAAAGGTCAGGAACTTGATGAAAGCAGGGTTTAATCCGTTCAGTCTGGAGGAACTTTCATTGATACCCACAGCCTGGGTATAAAGTCCCAGATTGGTAAACCGCAGCGCAAGTATGGCCAGAACGATACAGATCATGGCTATAAAAAACGGGGTGGGAATGGGAATACCCGGTATAAAACCTCCAAAATACGTAAAACTGGGATCACTGATAATGGGAAGTTCATTGTTGTTGATCCATGCCGCGATAGAACGTCCTGCCGTAAACAGGATCAGAGTCGCCACCATGGGCTGGATCTTAAAATAAGCTACCAGCACGCCGTTGAACGCCCCGAAAAGCATGGCCACCACACAGCTTACCAGAAATGCCACAATAATCGGCGCCTGCATGGTCTCCGGCCGGGAATTGCCTCCGCAGAGCACCCGCAGTACCACACTGCCGCTGATGGCCACGGCAGCGCCCACGCTGATATCCTGTCCGCCGCAGGCCGCTGTCACCAGCGTCATGCCGATGGCAAGAATCGCCAGTTCAGAGCCATAATCCAGAATGGAGATCACGTTGCCGGACAGTACAAGATCCCCTGCGCTGTTGCTGCTGAAAGTGATCTCATAAAAGGAAGGATCCACAATCAGATTAAAAACCGCCAATATCAATAACGCTGCTATGGGGATAAATATCTGCTGTTTTGTTATTTTCTTTATGATCTGCATGATTCCTCTTCACCTCCCGCAATCGTGTTCATAATCTTGTTCTGAGTCAGGTCCTCCCCCGACAGTTCCCCCACCACTTTCCGGTCTCTCATAACAACCAGCCGGGAACAGGTACGGAGCATCTCATCGGTCTCCGAGGATATAAAGGTGACGCTCATCCCCTCCGACGCAAGTTTCAGTACCAGTTTCTGAATCTCAATCTTGGTGCCCACGTCGATCCCCCGGGTGGGCTCATCCAAAATCAGGTACTCCGGGTTGGCCAGCAGCCACCGGGCCAGAATCACCTTCTGTTGATTGCCTCCAGAAAGGGATTTGATGGGTGTGTCCGCAGACGCCGTCTTAATCTCCAGCAGTTTTATGTATTCCTCTGCAAACTTATTAGCCTCCGCCCTGGTAAAGGGCCGGAAAAAGCCTTTTAACACCTGCAGGGCAAGAATAATATTCTCCCGCACGGAGAGATCCCCCACGATGCCATCAACCTTCCGATCTTCCGGCAGATAGGCGATACCGTTCTTCATGGCGTGGATGGGTTTCGTGATTTTCACAGTTTTCCCGCTTTTCTTCACCGTGCCGCCAATCACCCGGTCTGCCCCGAAGATTGCCCGCACGCATTCACTTCTGCCGGAACCCAGCAGCCCGGTAAAGCCGTTGACTTCACCCTTTTTAATATAAAAGTCGAAAGGCTTGATACCCGCGGTGCTTTGCAGACCTTTTGCTTCAAAAACGGCGGTATCCGCATCCTTCTCGTGGTATACCAGGCTTTCGCTGCGGATCTCCGTCATGTCGTCCAGTTCCTTGCCCAGCATCCTGGATACCAGCTGCACCCTGGGAAGATCCTTGATCTCATACTCTCCCACCAGCTTACCGTCCCGCAGCACCGTGATCTTGTCGCATACCTCGTACACCTGATCCAGGAAATGGGTGACAAAGATGATGCCCACTCCCCGGGCCCTCAGATCCCGCATCAGGCCGAACAGTTTGGCCACTTCCTGCTCATCCAGAGAGGAGGTGGGCTCATCCAGAATCAGTACCTTGCAGTCCATATCCACCGCCCGGGCGATGGCCACCATCTGCTGTATGGCGATGGAGCAGCTTGACAACTGTTGATTGGCCCTGGCCGGGATATCCAGAGAACGGAGTATCCTGTCCGCGTCCGCGTTCATCTTCTTCCAATTCTGTCCAAAGCCACCGGTGCGGCCTATATACATATTTTCTGCCACAGAGAGGTTGGGGCAGAGGGTGATCTCCTGATATACGGTACTGATCCCCAGTCTCTGGGCGTCCTGAGGAGAACGGATTGATACCGCCTTTTCTTTTCCCTTCAGCCAGATCTGCCCTTCATCCTTCTCATATACGCCGGTCAATACCTTGATCAGGGTAGATTTTCCGGCGCCGTTCTCCCCCATCAGGGCGTGGATTTCCCCCTCGCACAAGTTAAAATCCACTCCCTGCAGCGCCTTGACGCCGGGAAAACTTTTGTGAATATTTTTCATTTCCAACACAGATTTTTCTTTCATGGGCATATTCACTCCTCTTTCCAAAAAAGGTGCGGCAGGCGCGCACTCTGACGATTGCGCTGTTGCCGCACCTGCCGCTTCTTTATAGATCGTATTGCTGCAGATTAGATACCAAACTTCTCCACTTCCTCCGCAGTGATCTCCGTGGCATCAAAGCCCTGCTCTTCCATGATGATCACCTTCTCTGTAAGGGTCTCACCGTTTTCCAGCTTCTTGATGATATCATCGAGGTAAGAAGCCTGGAAAGGATTGCACTGTCCGTCATAGTTCCAGTTCTGATTCAGCAACTCCTCCAGAGCCCACTTATTGCAGTCAAATCCCATGATGATGACATCCTTGCCAACTCCGTGAGAGATATTTGCCTTGTCCAGAGCCGCTACAGCGCCCTTGGCCATGTCGTCGTTCTCAGCATAGATCACATTGAAGGATTCGCCGGAATTGATGATGGACTGAACGATCTGCGTTGCATTCTCCGCATTCCAGTCCCCGCTCTGCTGCACCACCAGGTTCCAGTTGTCATTGTTTGCCACTGCCGCGTCCATGGCTGCGGTACGGCCCTTCTGAGCGGCGGTGCCCATCTGACCCTGAATATGGATAATGTTATACTCTTCCAGATTCTGCTTTGCCAGCCAATCCACTGCGGTCTGGCCTTCCTTTTCCATGTCGGATACGATGGAAGCCTCATACAGGC
>JAAWKU010000177.1 GCA_022797535.1 Lachnospiraceae bacterium
TTGACCGCTTTGCGGACAAATATTGTTCAATGCGCTGTACGGGGACATGCTGTTTAAAAGTTCCGCATATCCCCTTCCACCGCAACTTCCTGTGAACAATATTTGACCGCTTTGCGGACAAATATTGTTCAATGCGCTGTACGGGGATCTGCTATTTGTTTGTCTGGGCTTTGTTCTTTAGGGTCACGCGGTCAATCTTTCCGTTGGCGGTAAGGGGCATCTGCTCCAGCCGTATCAGCCGGTTGGGAACCATATACCGGGGCAGCTTCTCCCGCAGCGCCGCCGCCAGTTCCCGCTCCTCCATGCCGCCCACATAGTACAGCACAATCTTACCCCTGTCGTTGTCATAAACACAGCCGGAACTTTTGACGCCCTCCACCAGGTTGGCATTGGCCTCTATCTCTCCCAGTTCGATCCGGTGACCCATATGCTTGATCTGATAGTCCTTTCGGGACACAAACAGCAATTCACCCCGCTCATTGTATCGCCCCAGATCCCCGGTGCGATAGATCAGTTCCGGATAGGCCGTATTCAGAGGATTCTGCACAAATACCTCCTGGGTTTTCTCAAAGTTATTGTAATATCCCAGAGTCAGGGAAGTTCCCCGAATACAGATTTCCCCGATTTCTCCCTGCCCGGCTCTCTGATTTCTATCATTCAGCAAAAGGATCTCCGTGTTGGGGAAGGGGCGGCCAATGGGAATGGCCTCCTCCGGCCCAAACTCTCTCTCTACCTTATAATAGCAGCACATGCCGGTGCCCTCCGTGGGGCCGTACAGATTTATAAACCTGGCCTGGGGCAGCGCGGCCCTCCAGGCGGCAAACTGCTTGATGGGAAACACCTCGCTGCCGAACGCCACAGTCCGCAGATGCTTCGGGGTCACCGTTTTAAAGGTGCCAAAAGCCGAAATCATGGTCAGAGCCGACACCACCCAGCATACAGTGTTGATGCCGTATTCATTGAGGAACTCCACCAGCTTAATGGGAAAGAGAAACAACTCCCTGGGGATCAGATAGGTGGTGGCGCCGAATTTCAGCGTGGGGTACAATTCCTTCAGACAGGCGTCAAAATACAGGGGCGTCTGATTGCCGAACACCGTATTTTCGTCAAACTCCAGCACCTCCGACAGCTGCTCAATATAGTCGATAACAGAGCGGTGGCAGGCCGCCACTCCCTTGGGCACCCCTGTGGAACCGGATGTAAATACAATATAGATAGGGTCTGTGTCAATGGCCCGGCGGCGAATATCTTCCAAAGCCCTGCTGTCCACCGGCGCGCGGCAGATTTCATCGTACAGTACCACTTTCCCGCCAAAGTCAAACTTTTCCGCCGTCTCTTTTGTCAGGCTGTCACAGATCAGGATCTCCGCCTGCACATTTTCCAGAATCAGCTGTATCCGGCTGGCGGGCATCTCCTCGTCAATGGGCACATAGAAATCTCCTCCGGTGATCACGCCGAAAAAGGCCGCGATCTCCCTGGGATGCTTGTTCATAAACACCACCACCGGCTTTCCATATACCCCCTGTCCGTAAAGAAAGCTGCCCACAGCCCGGCTCTGCTCATAGACCTGGCCAAAAGTCAGCGCCTCCTCTCCGTTGGAAAAAGCGATTTTATCCGGCTTCGCCGCCGCAATCTGATCCAGATAATTCAACACATGATTCTGCATACTTCCCTCTCCCACGCCTCCCAGGCCAGATCTGTGCTACAGCAGCCCGGATACCTGAGTGATTAAATTTTCATATTCCTTTTTCAAATGCCCGCAGCAGAGCACCGCCTTCCGTGCCAGCACTTCCAGCACATCCAGAAATCCCGGCCCCAGGACATGATCCCTTTTGACCAGGGACAACTCCGTGCAGGCCAGCAGGATCACCTGAGCCCCCCCTGCAAAAAGCCTGTCCGCCACGGCCTGAAACAGCGGAAATTCCACCGGCTTCCCTGCCTTTACATTTTCATAGATCAAATGCATCACCGATTCCTGGTCCTGCTCTCCGGGCGCCATACAGCTTATGTGGTGCTGTTCCAGACAGTTCTGGAACAGGCTGCTGGCCAAAGTACCGTCCGTGGCCAGTATGCCCACCCGGTCCACACCCGCCTCCTCCAGGCAGGCCGCCGTCTCCCGGACAGCATTCAGGATGGGGATACCGATCTCCTCCTCCAGTTGTTTCTGAAAATAATGGGCCGTGACGCAGGGAATGGCCAGCACTTCCGCTCCCTGGTCCGCCAGCCTCCTTCCGGCCTCTGCCATCAGGGGCATGGGATTATCGGCGCTCTGCCCCAGTATATACCGGGTACGGTCCGGGATCCGGGGCATACTGTGCAGTATCACTTCTATATGCTCCTGATCCACCGCCGCTTCACTCATCTGAACAATCAGTTGTAAAAAATATGCCGATGCCATGGGGCCCAGCCCCCCAAGCACGCCCAATATCTTCATTTAAATACTCCTCCAGTACCCTCTCCGCCGATATAGCCCATCCTTCTCGGCAGTTCTCAGAGGCTCTTATCCCCGCTCAGTTGATCTCCGGATAAGCCTCGCGGTCATAGTTGTGAGAGCGGTAATGGATACCGGAATACTCCATCAGTTCCGCATCCGTCCACAGAAAGAAAACCGTGTGATCCGTCCTGGGGGTGGTGTCAAAATGATACCAGCCGTCTCCCACATCCACCAGGTTCCAATAGTGCTCCCTCTTGGTGGGGATCTTGGCAATGTCCATATTTTTGATGCCGGCTCTGGTCAACAGCGCCTTGGCGGTACAGGCATACACATAGCAATCCCCCTGCCTTTTGGCCAGACCTTCATAGGCCGCCCTGACCCAGTCCCCTTTCTCGGAGTGGTTGATGTATCCCACATTCCTGCGGACATATGTATATATGGCCCAGGCTTTGTCCCGCTCGCTCATATCCGGGGTGATGATCCCGGCCAGCGCCGCATCCGCCAGTGCATTGACCTCCTCCAGGCTATAGAGCCTGGCAGCCACCGTCAGATTCACCGTCACACTGGTCTCATTGCCCGCGGCGTCTACCGCCCTGTAAATGACAGGGTAGACCCCCGCCTCCCCCAGATTGACGCCGGAAGTGTCCACGGTAAACTGCAGGCCGTCGGGGCAGTTGTCCTGGACGGTGACATTTTTTCGATAGGAGACGCTGTCTCCCATATAGATCAGCAAGTCCCTGGCCCCCGTAATCATCGGAGCCTCCGTGTCTGCCTCCAGCGTGAGCGTCGCGGTTTTTATGGTCTCATTGCCCCCCCGATCCGTGAATACGATAGCCACCTGCTGTGTGCCGATGTATTCCAGATTTGGTTCCTCCAGGAAGCGCGCCTCTACCTCTGTGGCGTCCTCAATCCCGACTACAAAGTCCTCCGGCTGCCGCAAAAGCACGGCAAAACCCTCCACGTCCCGCACCTCCGCCCGGGGGGGCACAGTGTCCACGATATGTAAGACGGAAGAGTACACTTCTCCGTCCACCCGCAGGGAGACAGGACAGTCCCCCACGCTGTGGTAGTCCAGGGAATCCATACGGGTAACAAAGGCCGCTTCCCCTTCCTTCAGCAAAAACTCCCTGATTTCGGGAGGCCCCTGCCCGGCCTCCACCGTCAGTTCCTCCAACACCGGCGAGACCAACAACTCCGCTTCCACCACCGTCTGATTGCCCCCCCGGTCTGTCAGCGCCACCCGCACCGTCTGCCGTCCGGCCCTGGCAAAATCAGGGGTTGCGTCAAAAGAAAGTTCCACCGCCGTGGCATCGGTAATATTTTCCACAAACCGCTCCGGACCGCAGTTTTCTCCCAGTTCCAGCCGCACAGGCACGGCGTTGCAGACAGGCGCAATGGTATCCTCCACCACCAGCGTGCTTTTGTGAACAAACCACCCGCTCTTCACCTCCACCCGGTATTCACCCGGTTCCGTCACGGAAAAGGGCTGGCTGTTTTCCGTAAAGAAAGCGTTCCCGTCCGGGTTTTTCAAAAAATCAGAGGGGGTCACTGAAACCCCTGCCTCCACCCGGCACAGATGATAGGCCAGACTGTCCACATAGAACCATCCGCCCACACATGCCGCCATCAGCAGGAGTATACCCCCTCCCATTAATATCCCTCTGCACTTCTTTTTTTTGGCCTTTTTGCCTCTCTCTTTTATAAGTATTGTTTCGTTTTCGACTGTCTCCTGCATTTTATCATATATCCTCTTACTCATAAATGATAGCTTGCGGGCTCTTACCCGTATAGAAACATTTCGGATATCGTATCACCAATGCAGAAGTTTGTCAACTTCCCAAAGCAGGTTATTCGTCATCCTCCGAGGGATGCCAGGCTTTACCAAATTTTACATCTCTAAAAAGGGCGGCCAGACCGGTGATCTGCTTCAGACGCAGAATCTCATCCTTGTCCATCCCCAGGTGCTTGGCGATCCAGGCGTCCGAGCGCCCCAACTCGTGGAGTTCCTTTACGATACTGCTCATCAGTTCCACGTTGTGGGTGCCTCTGGCGCGGTTGTGGCGCACAGTACTGGCCATCCGTCGGTCAATGGGCTTGTCAATGACGGAAACGGGCAACATGCCCCCCTCCCTCTCATAGATATCCGGGTACTCCAGCATCACCCGGTAACGGTGAAATCCGTCCACAATCACATACACATCCTCCTCCTTTGCGTAGTAGCAGACGATGGGCATGGTGTAGCCGTCCTCCTTGATGCTCTCGTACAGCAGCTTCATCTCAGGAGGGGCCACCTTGTTGGGATTGTAAGTGTTGGCCTTCACCTTGTCTACGGGAACCGATATCACTTGGTATACTGGGCTCTTATATTCCATCTCTTCCTCCTATTTAAGTTCCGCGTATATCCTATCGGCGCACACTCCTGTGATTCATATATGCCCTCCTTCGGCGTTCCTATATGAATCAGCGCGCCTGCCGGACATACGCTGTCTTTCGTTCCGCATATTTCCTGCCGGCGCACAC
>JAAWKU010000178.1 GCA_022797535.1 Lachnospiraceae bacterium
GTACCGTCATAAATGGCATTGGCGATATCCGTCACCTCCGCCCTGGTGGGCCTGGGATTTTTTATCATGGATTCCAACATCTGAGTGGCTGTAATCACATGCTTACCCTGGTTCACTGCCATCTTGATCATCCGCTTCTGCAGCGCCGGGATTTCTTCAATGGGAATCTCCACTCCCATATCTCCCCTGGCCACCATCACGCCGTCCGACACCTCCAGTATTTCTTCCAGATTCTCTATTCCCTGCATATTCTCTATCTTGGCAATAATCTTCATATCACTGTGATGGGCGTCCAGAATCTCCCGCACTTCCAGAATGTCCTCCTTGCTTCTGGCAAAAGAAGCCGCCAGAAACTCATATCCCATCTCTATGCCAAACAGAATGTCCTCCCTGTCCACTTCACTGATATAGGGCATGGACAGCACCACGCCGGGCACATTGACTCCCTTGTGGTTGGAAACCGGACCGCCGCTCAGAACCATACACACGATGTCCGTATCTGTAATCTCTTCCACGCGCATCTCAATCAGGCCGTCGTCAATCAGAATATGCGTACCCACATTGATATCTTTCCGCAGATTCTTGTAGGAGATGGCCGCACGCTGGCTGTTTCCCAGAATTTCTTCCGTTGTCAATACAAATTTCTGTCCCGCCGCCAGTTCTGCTCTGCCGCCCTCAAAATCCCGCAGGCGGATTTCAGGACCCTTGGTATCCAGCAGCGTGGCAACCTGCAGCCCCAGTTCCGCTCTCACCTTCAGAACCTTCTCCAGCTTTACCTTCTGCTCCTCGTGGGTTCCATGGGAGAAATTGAATCTGGCCACATCCATACCCGCCAGCATCAATTCTTTTAATCTTTCCTCCGTCTCACACGCAGGACCGATGGTGCAAACAATCTTTGTCTTTCTCATTTTCTTTTCCTTCTTTCTATAATTAATTTTATTCCGGGACTGCTCATGAGGATCTCTGCTTCAAACGCCGCCTGATATGCCTGTTTCAGGTTCCTTCTGCACGGATGCCGCCGAAATCCCATGTGCGTTGCTATTCAGCACCTCCAGCCCCGGTTGGCTGTCCCTTGCGGAAATGCCCTGCACCTGCAGGCCATCCGCCAAATATTGCTCAATCAATTCCAGGTGGGCTTTCTCCAGTCGCTCACCCGGCACCAAAATAGGAATTCCCGGCGGGTAGATATTAATAAACTCTCCCACATATCTTCCCACAGCCTCCCCCAATGGAGTCCATTCCACCGGCAAGTCCCAGCATTCGGCAAAAGGTATACTATCTCTGCTCTCCGGAGACTGTGCCTTCTGCTCTGCCTTCTGCTCTGCCTCTGGCTCTGCCCTTTCTCTCTGCGCCGGCTTTTGTCTCTGCTCCACACTTTCTCCCTGCTCCGCTCTTTCTCCCTGCGTCGCCTTTTCTTCCTGCGCCGCCTTTTCTTCCTGCGCTGCTCTTTCTCCCTGCGTCGCCTTTTCTTCCTGCGCCCCACTTTCCAGGGAATCCCGCATACCAAAGATTTGTGCTGAAAGCCTGGCCCCAGGTTCTGCCTGGGACCGCTGCCTCCCCTCCAGCTGCCCAATCCGGCTGTCAAGTTCCAGCAAAGCCTCTGTCAGGCGTTCATACCCTTGAACTGTATCGGCTATGGTAAACATGGCAAGCACATAGCTGTCGCAGACCATCTCCATCTGCAAATTGTAGTTTTCCAACAACTCTCTATATAATTCTTGCCCGGTTATCTCTGTCCCTTGCACGGAAATCACTAATTTTCCAATATCCTGACGGGTTTGATATTCCCTGGGTGGCAGGGACGCAGGCGGCCAAATCTTTAAAGACCTGCACTCGGACAAATTGTCCAACATCCGATTCCAATTATCTACCATCTGCCGGAAAAGAATTTCTTGCTCCGCTGCCAGGCGCAGGGCATTGTCTATGCTGGCCAGCAATACATAGGAGGGACTGCTGCTCTGATAGATCCGCAGAAAACGCCGCAGCATCCGCCGATCCACTAAGGCTCCGTTTACATGCAGCAGCGCTGCCTGAGTCATGGCGGGCAATGTCTTGTGGACGCTGGTGATTACCAAATCCGCCCCCGCCCGGCTGCTTCCCTGAAAGAAAGCAGGATGAAAACCCAGATGCGCGCCATGGGCCTCATCCACAATGAGAGGGATGCCACGGCTGTGTGCTATTTGGGCAATCTCCTCCACCTCCGCGATCCGTCCCTCATAGGTGGGGGATACAATCAAAATTCCCTGTATTCCCTGTTCCCTGTCCAGAGCCTCCTGCACCTGCCGGGCCGTAACGGCCTCAGGAATCCCCACATCCGGCAGTCGGTCGGGATATACATAGGATAGCTGAAGTCTGCGGAGATAGGCGGCATGAAATACAGACTTATGGCAGTTGCGGGCAATCAGCAGCTTTCCCTCCCAGGGAATCGCGGCACTGACAGCACTCAGAATTCCGCAGGTGCTTCCCCCCACAAGATAATAGGTATCCTCCGCACCATAGGCTGCGGCGGCATATTGCTGCATTTCCTTCAGTATCCCCTCTGGCTGGTGCAGATTGTCAAATCCTTCCACCTCAGTAATATCCAATTCCGCCAGAGCCTCCGGCATTTTCCCCAGTGCCCGCCTCTTATGCCCCGGCATATGATAGGGGTAGATCTCCTCCCCTCCGTAATCCTTTAACTGCTCAAAAAGAGTTTCCACATCCAATCCTTGCCTTCGTTTATCTCCATGCAGCTCCTAACTCCCGCATGAAAGCCCGCCATATGTCTGAGCCCGTAAATCCACCATATGTCCAAAAGTTCCTCCACATCCGTCAAACCTGACAATCCTCACAATTCTGATTCAGGTATCTGACGGCACCATGTCCGTGACGTAGCCGTAGAGTCTCCAGAGTGGAGCACCATTTATCCGCCATTGTCACAATCCATGCCTCCCTGCACATAGGGGGAACCAACGTAAGCGGCCACATATGCTTTTTAATAATGTCCCTCTCCCTGGGTGTCAAGTGGTACTCAGCGGAAGCATTTCTCAAAGCGATACCGGGATGATAGAAACCATGCAAATTGTGAATCTGCACATGTTCTTTGTCATGCCAATCATAAAGGAAATAATCATGCAGCAAAGCACCCCGAATCAGTTCCCGGCGGTTGCAGTGGATATGCAACTTCGCCAGCTTCTCACTGAGAAACAGACTGCATTTGGCCACATCCATACAGTGGCTGTTGACCGTCATAGTCCCATGCTGCACATGCTGTTTGGTTTTAAGAAAGTTGGAAGAAAGCAAAATATCCCGGGCATTTTCCCGTATTGCACGATGCAGCCTGCGCTCCTTCTGATAGCGTCGCCGAAACCGTTCCGCCTGCCTCTCACTGCGCCGCTGGATCCGTTTCACCTGTGTTCCACTGGAACACTGGAACCGTTTCACCTGTCTCTCACTGGAGTGCTGGATCCGGCTTTGCCCCTGACAGTTTCCATTAATTCCTATATCCATATCTACCCCTCTTCTAAATTGATATCGGTTATTTTTCATTGCTGCATGATTATTTTCTTTTTGATTGGCATGACAAATCTGTATATACTGTCAACCAAACATTTTTGTCTCAACGTTTTTTCATGTTCATAAATTCCGCCCCAATGGCAAATGCAAACAAAGTCAGCGGTAGCTAGGTATAACTCTCCTGCAGTATAGCGCGGAACAAAAAGCAGAGAACAATCACTGCCAGCACATCCTCTATACAGGGACACGCAAAACAGTCATGCACAAACAGAGAAATGAAAATCTCCACCGCCAAAATTGCAAAAATGCCAGAGTGCAGAGAAATCGTTTTTTTAAATATCTTCTGTGTTTCAGAATATCTTCTCCCTATATGTATATATATCCACTATGTATATATATCCACGTATGTTATGACTGGTATCTCTTCACATTTATTTTGAAGCAAACTTTCCTGTCTGATCAACCGCCTTTTCAACGGAATTTCTCTCAGGTTAAAAATCCGTTCTGCGTCATTGGGCTTACTTATTCCTCCATTGGTAGGTGTTATGTTTTTAGTCCTACCTTATAGTATAACATAAAATAAGCGTCAGAAAAAGGATGTTTTTACCTTTTCCGGCGCTTTTTCCAATAAAATAATGCCCAGAACCGGAATCGAACCAGTGACACGAGGATTTTCAGTCCTCTGCTCTACCAACTGAGCTATCTGGGCATGACATAAAGTCGAGTAGCGGGGACAGGATTTGAACCTATGACCTTCGGGTTATGAGCCCGACGAGCTTCCAGACTGCTCCACCCCGCGTTATTTAGTTAATACATTCATATGCTTTATCTATTGCTTTTATGCATAAAGCAAATGGATGGAGGTGGATTCGAACCACCGAAGCAATTTGCAGCAGATTTACAGTCTGTCCCCTTTGGCCACTCGGGAATCCATCCAAATGATGTTGGTATACACCATAGAGCCGATGATCGGACTCGAACCGATAACCTGCTGATTACAAATCAGCTGCTCTGCCAATTGAGCCACATCGGCATCATATCACAATCGATTCATAACCAACCGCACAGCTATTTGAGAAGCAATGGGGCCTATAGGGCTCGAACCTATGACCCTCTGCTTGTAAGGCAGATGCTCTCCCAGCTGAGCTAAGACCCCTCTATTCCTCAATCATACTTGCGATTGAACGACCCAGATCGGACTCGAACCGACGACCTCCGCCGTGACAGGGCGGCGCTCTAACCAACTGAGCCACTAGGCCACTTTACTTTGCCATGCAAAGTTCTGCAAGGGTATTCGCAAAAATTCCATACCCTCAAAACCGAACACTGAACTCTCTTACATCCTCTGCCTCTTCTTCCCTACATCCTTCCCTTTACGCCCCTTCGGTTAAACTTTTGACCTAT
>JAAWKU010000022.1 GCA_022797535.1 Lachnospiraceae bacterium
GGTCTACCGATGTTTCGAATTGCAGATCGTGCATGGCCAGGAATACCTGGACGACTTCATTCTGCAAACGGAGAAAACCCGGGATATCGCCTGCTCCAGAGGCAGCATCCGGGATCGAAACGGCAATGTACTGGCCTATGATGAATTGGCTTATTCCGTCAAGATCGAGGATGTGTATGAGAACAGTTCCAACAAGAACAGGGAGTTGAACGCCACCATCTATAAACTGATCCAGATGATAGAGAAGAATGGGAACCATATCATCACCGACTTCAACATCGTGCTGGATGAACATGGCAATTACGCCTACAATGTGTCGGGAAACAGACTTCTCCGCTTTCTGGCGGATGTCTATGGACATTCCACCATCGACAAGCTGAAGGAGGAGGAACGGACGGCTACTCCACAGGAGGTACTCAACTATCTGGGCAAAAGATTCGGACTGGGAAAGTATGCGGAGGAGGGCAACAGCAAGAGTGATTTCCTGGCGGGGGAGGGATATACTTCCGAGGAGTTCCTGAAGATGGTGAATATCCGCTATGCCATGCATCTCACCAGCTTTCGCAAATACATCGGTACCACGGTGGCCAAGGATGTGAGCGTGGAGACCGTGGCCGTAATCATGGAAAATCTGGACCAACTGGACGGAGTTTCCATCGAGGAAGACACGGTGCGCAGATACAACGACAGCGAATATTTTGCTCACATCCTGGGCTATACCGGCAAGATAGACTCAGAGGAACTGACCCAGTTCAACGCCCGGGACCTGGAGGAAGGCGGCTCCGGGGAGCGGTATTCCAGCAACGATGTGGTGGGCAAGAGTGGAATTGAGAAATCCATGGAAGCCACCCTTCAGGGGATCAAGGGCTCCGAGACGGTATGCGTGGACAACATGGGCAAGGTGATCAGCATCCTGGAGCGCCAGGATGCCCAGGCGGGCAATGATGTATATCTGACCATTGACCGGGATCTCCAGATTATATGTTATCATATTCTGGAACAGCGCATCGCCGGCATACTGGCCAACAAAACCATCAATGCCAAGGAGGCTCCGGCGGTTACCAACGGGGATATCAAAATTCCCATCTATGATGTGTACTATGCCGTGATCAACAACGGAGTCATCGACATTACCCGATTTGGGAAGGAGGAGGCCTGGGAGGTAGAGCGCGTCGTCCACGAAAAATATCTGGACTATAAGGAGAAAGTCTATCAGCGCCTGGAGGAGGAATTGCTCCAGAAAAAGACTCCTTATAATAAACTGACACTGGAATACCAGGTTTATCAGCTTTACATTGTGAATGATATCCTGCGGGAAAACGGGATTATCGCCGCCGATCTGATGGATCTGAACGACCCGGTACAGATCGCCTGGTCTACAGACGAGGTGATCAGCCTGCACGAATATCTGAATCACTGCATTTCGGCCAACTGGATTGACGTGGATAAGTTGAAACTGGAACAGCAGTATGCAGATACCACGGAGATTTATGAGAGGATATGCGACTATATTTTTGAAAAGCTGGAAAGTGAACTGGAGTTCCAAAAGAGAATTTACCGGTTTATGATCAAGAATGATGTGATAAGCGGCAGGCAGATCTGTATGATACTCTGCGAGCAGAATGCCATTGATATTTCGCCGGAGGAGGAGCAGGAACTGTTTGACGGCTCTATCTCGGCCTACGATTTCATGATGAACCGGATCCGCCATCTGGATATCACGCCGGCGCAGCTGGCTCTGGAGCCCTGCAACGGGGCTATCGTGGTGACGGATGTAAATAATGGCAACGTGCTGGCCCTGGTATCCTACCCGGGTTATGACAACAACAAGATGGCCAATTCCGTGGACCCGGAATATTATGCCAAACTGCTGGTGGACAAATCCGGCCCCATGTTAAACTACGCTACTCAATATGCGGCGGCCCCCGGTTCCACTTTCAAGATGGTATCTTCCACGGCAGCGCTGATGGAGGGACTGATCAACCTGAACAGCAAGGTGAATTGCACCGGCGCCTACACTCAGGTTACGCCCTCTCCCAGGTGCTGGCGGCACAGCGGGCATGGCTCCCTGAATCTGACGGCGGCCATACAGAACTCCTGCAACTTCTATTTCTATGATATCGGCTACCGTTTTGCCACGGCCAATGGCAATTATAACGCGCAGGACGGCTTGGACGTGCTGGCGGAGTATGCCGGGATGTACGGCCTGACGGAAAAGTCCGGCGTGGAGATCGAGGAATCTCAGCCCTCCGTCTCGGACGAACTGCCCATCCCCTCTGCCATCGGACAGGGGACCAACAGTTTTACCGCCGCCGGGCTGACCCGGTATGTGGCCACGGTGGCCAACGGCGGGAATTGCTTTAACCTGACCCTGCTGGACCATGTGCAGGATAAGGAGGGGACTGTTTTGAGCCGCCAGGAGCCTTCGCTGTACGGCACGGTGGACATACCTGTGGAGTACTGGAATGCCATGCGTCTGGGACTCCGCCGGGTAGTGGAAGGAAAAAGCTATTTCAATGAACTTCCGGTGCAGGTGGCGGGCAAGACCGGTACGGCGCAGCAGGTGACCAGCCGTCCCAACCATGCGCTTTTCGTGGGGTATGCACCCTATGACAACCCGGAGATCGCCATTACGGTTCGGATTCCTTTCGGCTACTCCTCAGATTATGCAGCTCAGACTGCCAAGGATCTGGTTTCTTACTATTATGAACTGGAGACCAAAGAAGAGATTGTGGACGGTATGGCGGATACCCCGGAGGCCGGTGTCACGATGAACGAAATATAGTATTAGTGTAACAGGGACTCTTGAGAAGGAGACTTAACAGTGAAGGATGCAGTGGTGATTAAGAGCTATCAGAACGGTATCAACCTGATCATGCGGGAGGACGTGCCCTTTGAACAGATCACCGAAGAATTGTCAGCCAAGTTCCGCAGTTCCCGCAGTTTTTTCGGCAATGCGGACGTGGCGCTTTCCTACGAAGGGCGCCGGCTGGAGCATGGCCAGGAACTGGCCCTGGTGGATGCCATACGGCTGTCCAGCGATTTGAATCTGGTGTGTGTCGTGGGCAAGGATGAAGAGACCAACAGACGCTATATCAAAGCCATCCAGAAGGTGCAGCAGAAGCTGCCCCTGGGCAGCGAGGGACAGCTTCACAAGGGCTCCTTGAAGAACAGGGAGGTGCTGGAGACCGAGAGCAGCATCATCATATTGGGGGATGTATATCCGGGCAGCGCAGTGATGTCTCCCAGAAACATTATTGTGCTGGGGGGATTGTACGGGGAGGCCTATGCAGGTACGGACGGCAGGGAAGGGGCCTATGTGGCAGCGCTTGAAATGGAGCCGGAGAGGTTAAAAATCGGCGATTTCAAATATAAAAACAATGACAGACAGACGAAGTGGGGAATCCGCTCCAAGGTACAGCCGAAAATCGCACATTTGAAGAACGATAAGATTGTGATGGAACCGCTTACCAAGGAGATACTGGACACCTTTTAAACCGGGGTTCGGGCGACGATTATATTTGCTGCCGCAGGCGTGGCAGAACGGAGGTAAGTATGAGCGAAGTAATTGTCGTCACATCAGGGAAAGGCGGTGTGGGAAAGACCACCACATCTGCAAACGTTGGAACCGGTCTGGCCAAGGCGGGGAAGAAAGTATGTCTGATCGACACGGATATCGGGCTGCGCAATCTGGATGTGGTCATGGGCCTTGAGAACCGGATTGTATACAATCTGGTGGATGTGGTGGAAGGGAGCTGTCGGGTGAAGCAGGCATTGATCCGGGATAAGCGTAACCCCGGCCTGTACCTGATGCCCTCAGCCCAGACCCGGGACAAGAGCGCCGTGACGCCTGGCCAGATGGTAAAAGTCATCGAGCATCTAAGGGAACAGTTCGATTATATTATCCTGGACTGTCCCGCAGGCATCGAGCAGGGCTTTCAGAACGCCATCGCCGGGGCGGATCGGGCGCTGGTGGTGACTACTCCGGAGGTGTCCGCCATCCGGGACGCGGATCGGATCATCGGGCTTTTGGAGGCCAACGGCTTCCAGAAGATGGACCTGATCATCAATCGGCTGCGTATGGACATGGTAAAAAGAGGGGATATGATGTCCTCTGCGGATGTGGTGGATATTCTGGCCATACCGCTGATCGGCATTATTCCCGATGATGAAAATGTGGTCATCAGCACCAACCAGGGGGAGCCGCTGGTAGGCACTAACACTCCGGCGGGCATGGCTTACCACAATGTGTGCCAGCGGGTGATGGGCAAGGAGGTTCCGTTCCTTAACATGGAAAAGACCATATCCTTCTGGACGAGGGTGAGCGGAATTTTCCACAAGGTATGAACGGGGAAAGTCTGGTGTGTCAACACTGGCTTTACAGGCGCAAATTCGCAGGCATGGCGGGAGTTTGTCACAGACGGACTCCGGATATGCGGGAAAGAGGTAATGAATGAGACATTTTTTCAGGAAAAAAAGCTCTTGCGAAGTCGCCAAGGACAGGCTGAAAATCCTGCTGATTTCAGACAGGGTTAACTGTTCCCCGGAGATGATGGAGCTGATAAAGACGGATATCGCCAAGGTGATATCCAAGTATATGAAAATTGACACAGGAAATATGGATATCCAGATCAGCAAGACTGGCAGCCAGGGCAAAAGGGGAATGCGTACCCCGGTGCTCAGCGCCAGCATACCCATACTGGATCTGAACAAACAGCCATAGGCGAGGATTAGATACAAATGTTTAACAAAGGCTATCGTATCAGAAATTATGATTTCAAGTTAATTTTGTTGATACTGGCGCTTTCCACCGTTGGAGTTCTGGCGGTGGGGAGCGCGCAGCAGTCAGTACAGCAAAAACAGTTGCTGGGAGTCATCATGGGCGCCTTTTTGATGGTAGTGATTTCCCTGTTGGATTACACGGTTTTATTAAAATTGTACTGGCTGATGTACCTTGGGAATTTAGTACTACTTTTGTTGGTGCGATATCTGGGATACGAGACAAAAGGCGCGCAGCGCTGGTTTCAGATCCCCGGAGGCTTTCGATTCCAGCCTTCGGAGACCGCAAAAATTTTGTTGATTTTATTCTTCGCACAGTTTATTATGAAATATATAGAGAAGTTAAACACTTTCCGAATCATAGCGCTGTGCGTAGCGTTGATGGCGGCACCCTGGTATCTGATCTACAAGCAGCCGGATCTCTCCACCAGTATTGTGATGCTGGCGCTGTTTTGTATCATTATGTTTGCCGGGGGACTGAGTTTCAAAGTTATCTTCGGCGTGGTGTCCGTGGCCATACCGGCGCTGGCTCTGCTGGTGGCGCTGGCTCTGCAGCCTGACAGCACGGTGCTGACCAACAACCAGAAGGGGCGTATCCTGGCATTTATTTACCCGGAGCAGTACGCCACCACCACAGCCTATCAGCAGTTAAATTCGGTGACTGCCATCGCCTCCGGCATGTTGGACGGCAAGGGATACAAGAACAACGAGATTACCTCCGTGAAAAACGGCAATTTTATCTCTGAAGCCCAGACGGACTTTATCTTTGCTGTAATCGGAGAAGAGTTCGGGTTCAAGGGAAGCCTGGTGGTGATCCTGCTGGAGATGCTGATTGCCCTGGAATGCATTCACGTGGCCCGCAGGGCCCGGGACCCGGCAGGGACAATCATTGCTGCCGGTATGGGAGGACTGGTGGGCGTCCAGTCGTTTATCAACATCGGTGTGGCCACGTTCATACTGCCCACCACCGGCCTGACACTGCCCTTTGTCAGTTATGGTCTGACTTCTCTGATGAGCCTGTTCATCGGCATGGGATTTGTGCTGAACGTAAGACTGCAGGCCAGAAGATAACACGCGCCAGCCGGTGCATGCCGCAGGGGCAGTCCGCGGCTGCAGGGGGACCGGATAGCGGGGAGGCACAGGACTGCATGAAGATTCAGGGGAAAAGCTGTATAATGTATGGAAGAGGTGTTTTGACATGAATATTGCGCTTATCGCACATGATGCAAAGAAAAAACTAATGCAGAATTTCTGTATAGCGTATCGGGGAATACTGAACAAAAACGAACTGTTTGCCACCGGAACAACCGGACGATTGATCGAAGAAGTGACCAATCTGAACATTCACAAGTTTCTGGCGGGCCACCTGGGAGGGGAGCAGCAGATTGGCGCGCAGATTGAGCACAACCAGATGGATCTGGTTATTTTCCTGCGGGATCCGTTGACGCCCAAATCCCATGAGCCGGATGTAAACAACGTGGTGAAGCTGTGTGACATGCACAACATTCCCCTGGCCACCAACCTGGCGACGGCGGAACTGTTGATTAAGTCCTTAGACAGAGGAGACCTTGAGTGGCGTGAAATGTACAAGTAGAAGGCTGAAAATATTCTGTCCCCTCCTGGCTGCCATGTTTGCTTTGGGCGCGGCGGGCTGCGGACAGGCCACCTACGACATGCCCTATGATCCGGACGCTGCAGTCAGCGGATTTAACGTGATCAGCCGCCAGAACAGTAAGGCGGCGCACACTTTCGCGGAGAATCTGTGCGTGGTGACAGGGGATGTGATGGACGATGAAACGGTGGACATGACCAATGCGGAAGCGGCGGTGCTGTTTGACTTAAACAACTGTCAGGTGCTGTATGCCAAGAATGCCCATGAGAAGCTGCATCCGGCCAGTCTGACAAAGGTGATGACAGCGCTGGTGGCTCTGAAATATGGCAATATCGACCAGGTGATGACCGCTTCCAATGTGGTGAATATCACGGAAGCGGGCGCCACCCTGTCCGGCATAAAACCCGGAGACACCATGACGCTGAATCAGGCCCTGTATGCGCTGCTTCTGCAGAGCGGCAATGACGCCGCCATGATGATTGCGGAAAATGTGGGAGGCAGCGTGGAGCATTTTGTGGAATTGATGAATCAGGAGGCGCTGGAACTGGGAGCCACTAACACCCATTTCATGAATCCTCACGGTCTCACCCAGGAGGAACATTATACCACGGCCTATGACCTCTATCTGATTTTTAATGAAGCGCTTAAGTATGAGAAGTTCAATGAGGTCATCCAGACAAACAGTTATGAGGCTACATACAGCGATTCCACCGGGGCGGTAAAAACCCTTCGTGCCCAGACCTCCAATCTGTTTCTAAGGGGGAATTATAAGGCTCCGGACAATATCACAGTGATCGGAGGCAAGACCGGTACCACCAATGCCGCCAGAAGCTGCCTGATGCTGCTTTCCCGGGACGCGGGGGGCGCCCCCTATATTTCTGTGATTCTGAAAGCAGAAACCCGGGATACAGTCTATGAAAAAATGATAGATTTATTGGATGAAATACAGAATTAAAGGTTGTTTTTTGTTCGGACATAAACTATAATAATAGTAGTTCTAAAAATTTACTTTAGGAGGGTTACCAATGGTTCAGCTGATCGTAGGAAATAAGGGTAAGGGAAAGACAAAACAGTTATTGGATAAGGTAAATAGTGAAGTAAAGAGCATCACCGGCAACATCGTGTACCTGGACAAGAGCACTAAGCACATGTACGAGCTCAACAACAAGGTGCGGCTGATTGATGTGTCCCAGTTCATGATTGAGAATGCCAGTGAGTTCATCGGCTTTGTCAGCGGCATTATCTCACAGGACCATGACCTGCAGCAAATGTATTTTGACAGCTTCCTGAAAATTTCCTGCCTGGAAAGCGCGGACATTACGGAGACTGTAACCAAGCTGGAGAAGGTCAGCAAGGCAACCGGTGTAGACTTTATCTTGAGCGTCTCCAGGGATGAGGGAGAGCTGCCCGAAGCGGTTAAGGGAAATATCCTCATTTCTTTGTAAGCGAGATTCATACATGCACAGACAAAAGCCTCGGACGACATGCTGGGGCTTTTTTCTAAGTATGGCAGCGTAAAATCAAGCACCCTAGAGGATACGCGGAACTGAAACAGGAGGTAACAGGTGGCACAGAGACAGCAGCCCCCCAACAATATCAGGAAGTACCGAAAACCCCTGAATTTGAATATTGGTATGATTATCTTTGTGGCCATCCTGGTGTATGTGATATACTGCATTTTCGCATCCCTGCAGGTAGAGCGGATTTCCCCTTACGAGGTTAAAGAGGGGTCTCTGGCCACAAACTATACCTACCGGGGCATAGCGATTCGGCAGGAGAGTATAATCACTGCGGATCAGGCGGGATATATCAACTATTATGCCCGGGAGGGGGAACGGGTGGCCTGCGGAGATCTGGTCTACACGGTGGACGAGACAGGGCGGCTGAACGACTACCTCCAGAGCGCTGATATGGGGGATAATGCCCTCAGCGAACGGGAACTTGCGGAATTGCGGGCAGAGGTGGTGGGTTTTATTCACGGATTTGAACCCACAAAATTCGACAGTACATACAATTTTAAATACAGTCTCAAGGGCACTGTCATGAGGCTGGCCACCGCTAATATGATGCAGAGTATCAGTGATATCAACAACAGCAGCGATATGGCGGATATGGTGAATTTTTGCCGCAGCAGCGGCAGCGGTATTGTGACCTACTGGACAGACGGCTATGAGCAGCTTACCCCGGAGATGGTATCCACCGCTCTGTTTGAGGAGAAGGACTACGAGAAGAAACAGCTGCTGGGGGTGGATCTGATCACCCAGGGGGACGCGGTGTACAAGCTGTCTACAAATGAGAACTGGTCTCTTGTGGTCCCCGTGGAAGAAGAATTGGGGGTCACTTTACAGGAAAAAGGGGTCGTTAAAATCCGATTCCTGAAGAACCAGTATGAATCCTGGGCCAACACCAAACTGATCCGGGGCAGCGATGGGAATCCTTTCCTGCAGCTGGACTTTAACAATTCCATGGTAACTTTCGCCACCGATCGGTTTGTGGATATTGAGTTGATTCTGAATGATGAGGTGGGACTCAAGATTCCCAATTCTTCTATTGTGCAGAAGGATTTTTACCTGGTGCCCGCCGACTATATGACCAAGGGAGCCGATGGCTCAGACGGGGTGATCCTGGAGCGCTACAATGAGGAGGGAAACATTTACAGTGAATTTTTGGAAACTTCCGTTTACAATTATGACGAAGAGAACAAAGAATACTATTTGGACAGCGCGGCGTTGGCCATAGGGGCCAATATCATCAAGCCGGACAGCCAGGAGAAATATACCATCAGCCGGAAAGCGTCCCTTACCGGGGTGTACAACATGAACAAGGGCTACGCGGATTTCCGGCAGATTAATATTCTGTATCAGAACGAAGAGTACGCCATTGTGAAGTCCAACACCCGGTATGGGCTGAATGTGTACGATTATATTGTGCTGGAGGCGGCTGCCGTGAACGACTCCCAGTTTATCTATTAGCTTTAAGGAGATTGCAATGATTCGTGAAAACTTGACCCATACCCGGCAGAATATGGTGGACGCTTGCCACAGGGCAGGCCGGGATGCCGGAGATGTAACGCTGATCGCTGTCAGCAAGACCAAGCCCCTTCCCATGTTATTGGAAGCCTACGAGGCTGGCGTACGGGACTTCGGGGAAAACAGGGTGCAGGAACTGGTGGAAAAATATGAGGCGCTGCCCAAGGATGTCCGCTGGCATATGATCGGCCATCTGCAGCGCAATAAAGTGAAATACCTGATAGATAAGGTTTCTCTGATTCACAGCGTGGATTCCCTGCGGCTGGCGCAGGAAATCCAGAGGGAGGCCGAAAAGAAGCATACGGAGGTCAACATTCTGGTGGAGGTCAACGTGGCCGGGGAGGAGAGCAAGTTCGGCAGCCGTCGGGAGGAGACGCTGCAGCTGGTTAAGGAGATTGCGCTTTTACCTCTTGTCCACATCCAGGGGCTTATGACGGTGGCCCCCTATGTGAAAAACCCGGAGGAAAACCGCTGGATTTTTGCTGGCTTACAGCAATTAGCTGTTGACATTGATCGGGAAAACATTGATAATGTTAATATGAATGTGTTATCCATGGGAATGACTGGAGATTACCCGGTGGCCATTGAAGAAGGTGCTACCTGTGTAAGGGTAGGCACCGGCATATTCGGGAACAGGTCGTATGACTGTAATTGAGTCATAAAAGGAAGGACAGTATAATGGGTGTAATGGATAAGTTTCTTAATTACATGAAGCTGAACGAAGATGAGGACGGCTACTACGATGACGATTACTACGATGATGACATAGAGGATACCCCTGCGCCGAAGAAAATGAGTGTGGTGAAGGACAATGACGATCTTTTGGACGATAAGCCGGCAAGAAAGTCCACCACTTCCAAAGTGACGCAGATGCGCCAGCCCTCTACCCGCAAGATTACCAACGGAAGCGGTATGGAAGTGTGTGTGATCAAACCCACCACCATTGAGGATGCCCGGGAGATTACGGAGACATTGCTGGCTAACCGCACGGTGGTGCTGAATCTGGAGGGCCTGGATGTGGATATTGCCCAGAGAATCATTGATTTTACCTCCGGCTCCTGCTTTGCCATATCCGGCAACCTACAGAAGATTTCCCACTATATCTTTATTATCACGCCGGCCAGCGTGGATATATCCGGGGATTTTCAGGATATTTTCGGAGGCTCCTTCGATTCTCCCCTGAATACGGACCTATAGGAAAGGAGATAACTGTTCGGCGGCTGGCTGCCGGACAGTTAATTTTATGAGCCCCAATCTGTCTGCCCCATGGGGATTATGTGGAATCTCACATCGGAAAGTGGAGAAACATAAGAAAGCAGAGTAACATCAAAAAGCAGAGAAGCATTGGATGGCAGAGAGATCTCAGAAAGCAGGGAGACACCGGAAGGCAAAGAAGCCTCAGAAAGCATAGAAGCCTCAGAAAGCAGAGAAGCATTGGAAGGAAAAGTAGCCTTAGAAAGCAGAAAGACACCGGAAGGCAAAGAAAGCTCAGAAAACAGAATAACACCAGAAAGCAGAGAAACCTCAGAAAGCAGAGTAACACCAGAAAGCAGAAAGACACTGGAAGGCAAAGTAGCCTCAGAAAGCAGAGAGACACCGGAAAACGGAGAAACATCGGAAAGCGAGGAAACAATATGGCTCAGAGACTGCCCATATTATATAAGGGGAAACCATGTTATGACATCTATATTACCAGGGATTTTGGGGATGTAACCCAGGAGTTTACCTCCTATGCCGCCCCTGAAAGGAAAATCTGCATTGTAACGGATTCCAATGTGAGGGGACTCTATGCGGATGCCTTGAAGGAGGAACTGGACAAGCTCTCCGAAAAAGTGGATATCTACACCCTCCCTGCCGGAGAGGAGCATAAGACTCTGGACTGTGTAAAGGAGATTTACGCTTTCCTAATCCGGGAGGGCTATGGCCGCAAGGATCTGCTGGTAGCCCTGGGAGGCGGCGTAGTGGGTGATATGACAGGCTATACCGCCGCCACTTATCTCAGGGGTGTGGACTATATTCAAGTGCCCACCACTTTATTGTCCCAGTGCGACAGCAGCATCGGCGGCAAGACGGGAGTAGATTTTGACGGCTATAAAAATATGGTGGGGGCCTTCAAGATGCCCCGGCTGGTATATATGAATATGGACACGCTGCACACCCTGGAGAACCGCCAGTTTTTTTCCGGTTTTGGAGAGGTGATGAAACATGGGTTGATCAAGGACGCCAAATTCTACACCTGGCTGATTGATCAGATGTACGAAATCTGTGAAAAGGACATGGATGTGCTGGAAGAAATGATTCTGCGCAGTTGTACCGTGAAAAAACAGGTGGTGGAAAAAGATCCCACGGAACAGGGCGACAGGGCTCTGCTCAACTACGGCCATACCATCGGGCACGCCATCGAGAAGGCCAGAGGCTTTCAGCTTCTTCACGGAGAATGCGTGGCCCTGGGCGCAGTGGCCGCCGCCTATATATCCTGGAAGAGGGATATGATTTCCATGGACGAGTACTACGAGATCAGGGATATGTTTGTGCCCTTTTATCTGCCCATCACGGTGGAGGATATTGATCCGGAGGAAGTGCTGCGGCTGACCAAATCTGATAAAAAGGCTCAGGGGGGTATGATCCGTTTTATCCTGCTGGAACGAATCGGCAAGGCTGTGATTGACACCACAGTGACAGATGAGGAAATTCTGGCCGCCATCAGGGAAATCTATTTTGACGGAACGGAAGAATAAAGAATGGAACGGCCCATAAATGGGCGGATGGGAGCAGGTGTGAATAAAAGAAAAGCGTTCATGTTATTAATTGATATACTGTTGGGAGTCCTTCTGGTATGGTTTGACCAGTTCACCAAGGGGCTGGCAATCACCCATTTAAAGGGAATGCCAGCCTATTCCCTGATTGACGGGGTGTTGGAGCTGCAATACCTGGAGAATCATGGTATGGCCTTCGGCATGTTGCAGAACCAGAAGGTGTTCATATTGTTTGTAGGTATTATTTTTATGCTGGTGCTGCTCTTTTTCCTGTTAAAAATGCCTGTTACCCGCAAATTTCAGGTGATACATGTGATGATGGTGTTTATTATCGCGGGAGGCCTGGGCAATATGCTGGACCGGCTGCGTCTGGATTATGTGGTGGACTTCATCTATTTTGTGCTGATCAACTATCCCATTTTTAATGTGGCGGACATCTATGTGGTCTGTGCCACCATCGGATTGTTTATCATGTTCCTGTTCGTTCTGAAGGAAAAAGACCTGGAATTCCTGAACTTTAAGCAGAATCGTTACCGGGAACTGTAGATATCCCTCAAATGGGAAAAATACTTCCATTTCCCGGCAAGGAAGATGCATTCAGCAGCTTCGGCAAACAGGACAAGAGGAGCCTATGGACGAGTTTCTATTTCAGATTACAGAGGAATATGAGGGAGAGAGAATCGACAGATGCATGGCCATGCTGCTGGATACTCTCTCCCGCAGTTATATCCAGAAGCTGGTAAAAGAGGGGCAGGTGCTGGTGAACGGCATGCCCGTTAAGAGCAGTTATCAGGTACAGGCAGAGGATGAAGTGCAATTTACATTGCCTCCTTCCCAGGAGCCGGAGATCTGTCCGGAGGACATTCCCCTTGATATTCTGTATGAAGATAAAGACCTTCTGGTGGTCAACAAGCCCAAGGGGATGGTGGTGCATCCGGCTGCCGGACATTACAGCGGTACGCTGGTAAATGGGGTGATGTACCACTGCGGAGATGAACTGTCCGGCATCAACGGCGTCATGCGTCCCGGTATTGTTCATCGTATTGACATGGACACCACCGGTTCCCTGATTGTCTGTAAAAACGACAGGTCTCACAGCAGCATTGCAGCCCAGCTGAAAGCCCACTCCGTCACCCGCCGGTATCGCGCCATATGCCATGGGGTGATAGAGGAGCAGGAGGGCGCCGTGGACAGGCCCATTGGACGGCACCCAACGGACCGCAGGAAAATGGCGGTCAATGAGAAAAACGGCAAGCATGCCGTGACCCACTACCGGGTACTGCGGCGCTTTCGGGAATATACTTACATAGAATGTGAATTGGAGACGGGGCGTACCCACCAAATCCGGGTGCATATGGCCAGCATCGGCCATCCTCTCCTGGGGGACGCCGTATATGCCCAGGGAAGAAGATGCCCCTTCTCTCTACAGGGGCAGACACTCCATGCCATGACCATCGGCTTCGTCCATCCCACCACCGAAGAATATCTGGAAATAGCGGCCCCTCTGCCCGAATACTTTCAGCATTTGTTGGACATTTTGCAATAATTTATTGTTTTTAGATCAAATTTGTTGTATAATAAGTATAGATAAATGATTTGCGTATAAATCGGAGAGAAGGATCATTTATACTCTATAGGGAAAGAGGGTTTGTGTATGAATACTATAATTACCATCGGGCGCCAATTTGGATCCGCAGGCCGTGAGATCGGGGAAAAATTAGCGGAATATTTCGGCATCAAATGCTATGACAAAGAGTTACTCAGCAGAGCGGCTAAGGAGAGCGGTTTCTGCGAGGAAATGATTCAGAACCATGACGAGCGTCCCACCAACTCCTTCCTGTACAATCTGGTGATGGACACCTATTCCTTTGGATACAATGCCTCCTCCTTCGTGGATATGCCCATCAGCCACAAGGTATTTCTGGCACAGTTTGACACCATCAAGAAGATTGCGGACGAGGGTGGCTGCGTGATCGTAGGCCGCTGCGCGGACTATGCCCTGGCGGACTATGAGAACTGTATTCATCTGTTTATCTATGCGGACGAGGACACCAAGGTCAAACGGATTATGGAGAAATATGAATTGACGGAATCCAAGGCCCGGGACATGATCACCAAAAAGGATAAGCAGCGCCAGAGTTATTACAATTATTATTCTTCCAAAAAATGGGGCCGCGCGGACAGCTACGACCTGTGTATCAACAGCAGCGTGCTGGGCGTGGATGGGACGGTGAAGCTGATTATCCAGTATGTGGAGGATTTTGAGTCCAGGAAAAAATAGAGTCCAGAAAAAATAAGAACATACATCTTTTGATTAAAAATTAGAAATATTTTCTTGACAAACAGGGCACCTCATGCTATGATGTTCCAGTATGCCGCATAACTAGGTAAAAGTGTGTCATTTTTGAATGAGCCACCAAAGTTAGCGAGTAAGAACGAAGGTATTCGTTGCTGGAGTTCATGAATAGGAGGTGCCTTATGTACGCAATTATTGCAACAGGTGGAAAGCAGTACAAAGTTTCTGAGGGAGATGTGATCAAAGTTGAGAAGATCGACGCAGAGGCTGGTGCTACTGTGACTTTTGACCAGGTAATCGCAGTAAGTGACGCTACCCTTAAGGTGGGTGCAGACGTAGCCGGTGCTACCGTAGCAGCTACCGTTATGGAGCAGGGTAGGGGTAAGAAGGTTATTGTATACAAGTACAAGAGAAAAACCGGATACCACAAGAAGAACGGTCATAGACAAGCATACACGCAGGTTAAGATTGACAAGATTAACGCCTAATGTAAGTGGACGATTATGACGACAGTAGTAATTCGCGGGACGAAAGCACAGAAGTATACAGGTTTTACCTGTATCGGACATGCGGGGTATGCAAAACCCGGCAGACCGGATATTCTGTGTGCTTCCATATCCATACTGGTGATCAACACCGTCAATTCACTGGAGGAGTTGGCCGGAGAGGCTTTGCGGATATCCACCAATGAGGAGACAGGCTTTATTCAGTGTGAAATGGAAAGCCACCTGCAGGAAAAATCCGTCTTTCTGATGGATGCCATGGTATTTGGTTTGCAGCAGCTTGCCAATACCTATGGAAAAAAGTATCTTACAGTAAAGTTTGAGGAGGTGTAAGCCATGTTAAATATGAACCTTCAATTCTTCGCCCATAAAAAAGGTGTGGGTTCCACCAAGAACGGCAGGGATTCCGAGTCCAAGAGACTGGGCGCAAAGAGGGCTGACGGGCAGTTCGTAAAGGCTGGTAACATTCTGTACAGACAGCGTGGGACCAAGATCCATCCCGGCGTAAACGTGGGCATCGGTGGCGATGACACCCTGTTTGCAATGGTTGATGGCGTTCTGAGATTCGAGAGAAAGGGCAGAGACAAGAAGCAGGCTTCTGTGTATCCTGTTGAAAAGTAACGCCGATTATCGAACATAGTCACGAGAGGCTTCAAACATATCCTGTTGTTTGAAGCCTTTTATTCGTTACTTCACCCGTTAGAAAGAGGAGAAAAGCAGGATGTTTGCAGACAGAGCGACAATATATGTGAGAAGCGGAAAAGGCGGAGACGGACATGTTTCCTTCCGCAGGGAAAAATACGTGCCCAGCGGCGGCCCGGACGGCGGGGATGGAGGCCATGGAGGAGATGTTATCTTCCAGGTGGACGAGGGGATGAATACCCTTGTGGATTACCGCCATGTTCGAAAATACAAAGCTCAGGACGGGGAACCGGGGGGCAAAAAGAACTGTCACGGCAAAAACGGACAGGATATCGTGCTGAAAGTGCCCCAGGGAACCGTGATCAAGGAAGCGGAAACGGGAAAAGTCATAGCGGACATGTCCGGAGACCACCGGCGTATGGTACTGCTTAAAGGAGGCAGGGGAGGCAACGGCAACCAGCATTATGCCACCAGCACCATGCAGGCGCCCAAATATGCCCAACCGGGGCAGCCGGCTCAGGAACTGACCCTGCTTCTGGAACTGAAGGTTATTGCGGATGTGGGCCTGGTGGGATTTCCCAACGTGGGTAAATCCACACTTTTATCCCGAGTGTCCAATGCTCAGCCCAAAATTGCCAACTATCACTTCACTACGCTCAGTCCTAATCTGGGTGTGGTGGATCTGGAAGATTCCAGGGGATTTGTGATTGCGGATATTCCCGGTCTGATAGAGGGAGCTTCCCAGGGGGCGGGACTGGGGCATGAATTTCTGCGGCATATCGAGCGCACCAAGGTCATCATTCATATTGTGGATGCGGCAGGCACAGAGGGACGCGATCCCATAGCGGATATATATGCCATCAACAAGGAGCTGGAGAGTTACAATGCCGAAATCTCCAAACGTCCCCAGGTGATTGCCGCCAACAAGATAGATGCCATTTACTCCGTAGAGGAGAGTGATCCTCTGGCGGCGTTGAAAGCGGAATTTGAGCCAAAGGGAATTCCCGTGTATCCCATCTCCGCCATCAGCGGGCAGGGCCTGAAAGAGCTTCTGTATCATGTGCGGGAGATGTTGGATCAGCTGAATCAGGAACCCACAGTCTTTGCCCAGGAATACTTCCCCGAGGAGGAACGGGCCTCCTATGGCGACATGCCTTATACGGTGGAGTATGATGGGGAAGCAGACGAGTATGTGGTGGAAGGTCCCCGCATTGAGAAAATGCTGGGGTATACTAACCTGGAGAGTGAGAAGGGTTTTACCTTCTTCCAGAATTTTCTGCGGGATAGCGGAATCCTGGCAGAACTGGAACAGCTGGGTATCCAGGAAGGAGATACTGTCAGAATGTATGGTTTATCCTTCGATTACTACAAATAAGCGGTGACCCATAGTGGGATGCCCGAAAAGTTTAATATGGATCACCATCCCTCGTGCTGGAAGTAATCGACGGAATTCTATATAAGGAGAAGGAGAATGACAAGCAAACAAAGAGCATATTTAAAAGGCCTGGCCAGCAGCCTGGACCCCATCTTCCAGGTGGGAAAATCCAGCCTGACACCCCAGGTCACGGAAGCCATCGGGGAATCTTTTCACACCAGGGAATTGGTCAAAATTGCCGTGCTGAAAAACTGCATGGACGATCCTCGGGAACTCGCCGAATTGGTGGCGGAACGTACCCACTCCCAGGTAGTACAGGTGATCGGCAAAAAAATCGTGCTGTATAAGCCGGACAAGGACAACCCCAGGATTCAACTGCCCTGACCTCTCCATCCATGTACCCCTCCTCATTGGGAAGTTAAAGTTAAAGTCGGGAACAGGCCAAGCAAGGAAGTTAAGCAGTAGAAGATAAAAACAGGAGGCAACAGCCGGCTGATAAGGAGGAGCAGCATGGAAGATAAAAACAGGTGGCAACAGCCGACTGAAAAGGAGGAGCTGCATGGAAGATAAAAACAGGTGGCAACAGCCGGCTGATAAGGAGAAGCAGCATGGAAGATCTATCCAAATGGGATAAAATAGGCATCATGGGCGGAACATTTAATCCCATACATACCGGCCATCTGTTGTTGGCTCAATGGGCCATGGAAGAGGCGGGACTGGATGGAATTCTGTTTATGCCCACCGGCAATTCTTATATGAAGGACAGGGGAGAGATGCTGCCGGGATCTGAAAGGCTGGCCATGACCACACTGGCTGTGGCTGACAGAGACTGTTTTGCCTGCTCGGACCTGGAAGTGCGCCGAGGGGGCAATACCTATACCTATGAGACATTGGAGACCTTACATCGTATGTATCCCCGGTCCTGTCTGTACTTTATTCTGGGAGCGGACTGTCTGTTTTCCATTGAAAACTGGTATTGCCCGGAGAAAATCTTTCAAAACTGTGTCCTACTGGCAGCATGCAGAGGCGGTGTGCCCATGGAAACATTGGAAGCAAAACGCCGGGAACTGGAAAAACGCCATGGCGCGCGGATTCTGCTGATGACTTTTCCCAATCTGGAGATTTCCTCCACGGATATCCGCCTCCGATGCAGGGAGGGCAGAAGCATTCAGTATCTTGTTCCTGATTCTGTGCGGAATTATATTTCCCAAAATCACTATTATGAAAATCCATGAGGAAAAGTAATTGAAGCCAAGTGAACTGAGCAAACTAAGAAAAGAGATGTCCAAAATCCAGGACAGCAAGCGCTATGAGCATACTCTGGCAGTGGCCTATACGGCGGCCAATCTGGCTGCCTGTTACGGTGAGAATGTGAATCATGCGATGACTGCAGGTATGCTTCACGACTGTGCCAAGTGCCTGCCGGAAGAAAAACTGTTGTCCATCTGTGAAAAACGCCATATTCAGATCAGCAGAGAGGAGTATAAAAAGCCGTCTCTGCTCCATGCCAAGGCGGGAAGCTATCTGGCTGGTAAAAAATACCATGTGTCAGACCAGGATATTCTGAACGCCATCCATAACCATACTACAGGGCGTCCGGGTATGTCTCTGCTGGAGAAGATCATCTTTGTAGCCGACTATATGGAGCCGGGCCGCAGGCAGGCTCCCAGGCTGGAACAGATTCGCAGAACCGCCTTCGTGGATCTTGACCGGGCTGTACTGCTTATCCTGGAAGATACCCTGAACTATTTACAGGACAGCGGTTCCGTAATCGAAAAGACCACCCGGGATACCTATCAATATTACAGGGAAATGCTGGATGGCAATTCGGAAAGCTGAAAACGAAGCTATTCTGAAAACGAAACTATTTCGGAAGGCTGAAAGCGAAGCTATTTTCCGTGTCAGGGCCGATGCATCATTCCCCATAGCATGGATGCTAACGCAGTACAATGGTCTGGAGGACAGACTGAGAACGATTAAATTGAATGGGAGGAATAAATATGAACACATCAAAAGAAATGGCAAGACTTGCCATAGAGGCATTGGAAGATAAGAAGGCAGAAGATATCAAGATAATAGACATCAGTGAACTTTCCGTGATTGCAGACTACTTTATCATCGCCGGCGGCAGCAACCGCAGCCAGATCCAGGCTCTCAGCGACAATGTGGAAGAAAAACTGGGGCGCGCTGGACATTTCAAAAAGCAGGTGGAAGGTTATGACACCGCCAACTGGATTCTGATGGATTTTGGTGATGTGATCGTGCACGTTTTTGATAAGGAGAACCGTCTGCTGTACGATCTGGAGCGTATCTGGAGAGACGGCAAGATCGTGCCAAAGGATGAATTATAATATAAGGAAATATAAAATATAGAATTATAAGCGGGAAAAAACAGTGGCTGCTCTTATTCACCAAGAATAGCCACTGTTTTCTTTTATTGCTGTGACACCGGAAAAGCGCTACACATCCCCGCGCCTGTTACCCAGATGCATATAAAAAGTGACCAGGTACAATCCGCATAGTCCCACAATTACATAGACGATCCTGGACAGCCAGGACATATCGCCGAAGATAAATGCCACCAGGTCAAATCGGAACAAGCCGATCAATCCCCAATTAATTGCGCCGATAATCGCAATCGTCAGGGCCGTGCCATCCAAATATTTATTTCCCATATGATTTCCTCCTGACTAGAGTTCCGCAACTCTCCTGCAGTACACGATTCCATGACCAACATCCGGCTTTTTGTGTCCGCATATTGATAAAATAACCAGCGCACTGTACAAAGAGAAGCTGATTAGAGTTCACATACTTCTATGCTCCACAGCTATTGTGTCCAATCAGAAGAAAGAATATGCAAAATCAGCGGTAAAAACGAAAAACACCAAAGACTTTTCCCAGAATCTGGCAATCATCAACAATAATAGGTTCCATGGAATCATTTTCCGGCTGCAGGCGGATATGGCCGTCTTCCTTATAAAAAGTCTTTACGGTGGCGGAATCATCCACCAATGCCACTACCATGTCTCCATTGGAAGCGGCGTTGCAGCTGCTGACAAAAATACGGTCGCCATTGAAAATACCGGCATTGATCATGGAGTCACCCTTTACCTTCAATATGAAGGATTCTCCCCGGGGCACCACGTCCGCAGGCACAGGGAAATAGTCTTCGATATTCTCCTGGGCCAGGATCGGCTGCCCGGCGGCCACCTGTCCCACCACGGGAAGGCTGACTACCTCCGTGCGCACCATCTGAAAGCTGTCATCGCATATCTCAATAGCTCTGGGCTTGGTGGGATCCCGGCGGATATACCCGTTCTTTTCCAGAGTCTCCAGATGGGAGTGCACGGAAGAGGTAGACTTTAAGTGTACAGTCTCACAGATCTCCCGGACTGTGGGAGGATATCCTTTTTTCAGAATCTCATCCTTAATATAATCCAATATTTCCTGCTGTTTGGCAGTTATCTTACCATAGCCCATCCCGTGGCCCTCCGTTTCTGAAGAAAATAAGTAAACCCACATTCTTGTCTTGACAAAAACATTATATCATACCAAACGGCAAAAAGCAAACATATATTCCAAAAATATGTTCGAGGAAAATATGTTCGATATCCCTTGACAACAGAATATATGTTCGCTATAATGCAATTAGGACAAACAAATGTTCCGAACAGGGGTTTTGATTTTTATTTATATCATTTAATTTGTTTTAAATGTTATTTATTTTACAGCGTTATTTATTTTACAGCAATATTTATTTTACAGCAATATTTCTTTTACAATGCTATTTCTTTTACAGTGTGTATACCAATTTTACAGTGGTATATACCAGAGAGGGGTGGGATATGAACCAGGCCATGCGTGTATATGAAAGGGATTTAAGGAATCAGCAGAGAAAAATCAGAAGACGGAGAGAAGTACGCCGCATCTTTATCCTGGCAGGTATTGCCATTGTTCTGGCCCTGGCATTTGCTTTTTCCTATCATGCTTTTTTGTCCAATGCCAATACGGAACTGGGAGACATATCCTACAAATATTATACCAGCATCCAGATTGCACCGGGCGACACCCTTTGGTCGCTGGCAGACAAATACGCGGATAAGGCTCACTATTCCAGTCAGAATCAATATATTGCCGAAGTTATGAGCATAAATCATCTGACGGGGCAGGAAATCTACTCCGGGAACTATTTGATCCTTCCATATTATTCTTCGGAGTATGTAAAATAGTCCCCAGCTTGATCACTTTTCTCTGAGCCGTACAGCATTCGCGGCCCGGCGCCGGCGCTCATCCGCTTGGGCTGCGTAATGCTTCCTGGTGGTATTCACATCGCTGTGGCCCAGCACATCCGCTACCAAATAGATATCGCCTGTCTCCTGGTACAGAGCTGTGCCATAGGTGCTGCGCAGCTTATGAGGGGTGATCTTTTTCAGTGTGGTAACCCGGGAAGCATATTTCTTAACCAGGTTTTCCACAGAACGCACGGCCATGCGCCGGTTCTGCAGAGAGAGGAAGAGGGCGTTCTCATGTCCTTCTACCGGAACCATGTGTTCCCGCTGCTCCAGATAATCCAGTAGCGCTGTGCCCACTTCTTCACCAAAGTAAATAATGGCTTCTTTGCCTCCCTTGCGCAGGATCCGTATTCCATATACATCAAAGTCCACATCCTGAAGATCCAGTCCCACACATTCCGACACACGGATTCCGGTTCCAAGACGTATGATTTCCTTTTCATGCTGTTTGGGCAGCGGTACCAGGGCCGCCGGGTTTTTCTCAATTTTCTCCGTCTCAAAAAAATAGTTGTAAAAACTTCTGAGAGAGGCCAGCTTACGGCTTTTCCCCCTCTCTTCATTGATAATGCTTATTCCGTCCTTTTGATACAGGGATACATATTCCAGATATTCTTCTATGTCCTGTCGGTTGAGCATATCCAGATAACTAAGGGGAATCTGGGAGATCTCCAACCTGGCGCAGGCACTGTTTTTCTCATGCAGGAATTCAAAGAACATGCGCAGGTCATAGGCGTAAGCCAGCCGGGTCCTGGCGGAAGTGTATTGCTCGATTCCCCGAAAAAATTCTTTGCAGAAGGGCGGCAGTTCTTCCAACACGGCGCGCATTTTCAGGATATTCTGAGTTTTCTGTTCCTCGTGATAATTGGTAGCCATAGTTTTATTTGCCAAAATATTCACCCCATCCTTTCAGACTGCCGGTCTGTATGGCCGTAAACATGCGTTCCTTAACGCCGGGATTCTCCTGATTCAACTGTCGGAGCAGATTCTTCACATATTCCCTTTTAGTGTGTCCGTCAGCCGGACAGGGACTTTTCACCACAGGGACATGATATTTATTGACAAAGCCGATCACATCCGCCTCGTTCATGTACAGCAAAGGCCGGATCACCGTGAGTTCCATACGGTCCAGAAAAGTCACCGGCGCAAAGGTATGGAACCGGCCTTCAAAGATCAAAGATAACAACATGGTTTCCACCACATCGTCCTTATGATGGGCATAGGCCACCTTGTTACAACCAGCCTGTTTGATAGCAGTATTGAGCGCTCCCTTGCGCATTTTGGCGCACAGGGCGCAGGGATTATCCTCCTTGCGGTCCTCAAACACAATCTGGGCAATATCAGTTTTTATAATCGTATATTCCACGTTTAGGCTTTTACATAAATTCTGAATTTCATTCAGCTTCAGGTTCTCAAACCCCAGATCCACCGTCACGGCATGGATTGTAAAAGGCTTGGGATAAAAGCGCATCAGGCCGTGCAGGGCATAGAGCAATGTCAGGGAATCCTTGCCCCCTGAGATCCCTACCGCGATCCTGTCTCCTTCTTCAATCATATGGTAGTCGTCTATGGCCCGTCGAACATAACTTAGTACTTGCTGCAATTTCATGGGTAAATTCCTCCTCATATGAAATTATTTTACCTTTTTTCGCAACAGGAGACAATATTTTTTTATTTTTTCTTTTCCTTTACTTTCGTTTTTATTAGGAAAATGCCCCTTGTTATATGCCAGAAATCAGTGTATGATAGATGTGTGAAATGAAATAGCATTTTCCGGTACAAATAGAATTTTGGAAATGGTGTCCTCATATTAATTGACGTGGCATCATAGGATAAAATACGATATAAAGCAATGTTTTGCCTATAATATTAATCGTATTATTGCAGTTTGGATTAAACCAGACGTAAAGACGAAATAGCACAGGCAGAGTAGAGTCGGGTTTAATCCAGACTTCCGCTATGCAGGGAATATGCAGAGAAGAGGTAAGATCATGAAAATGAAATGGAAAAACCAGTATATCAGATGGGGATTGACAGCGCTGCTGGTAATCATGGGCGGCATTATGTTTTACTATCTTTTATTTCATTCCTCCAATATAAAGTCGGCGATTGACGTTATGGTAGGAATTATGATGCCGGTGGTGTTTGGCTTTATACTGGCCTATCTGTTGACTCCAGTTCTGAACAGCATTGAACAGAGAATTTTATACCCCCTCAGAAGGCTTCTCAAGTTAAAAGATGGTCCTAAGTCACATGCCCGAACCCGAATGTTGGGTGTGCTGGTCACTGCCTTGCTTTTTTATTTGGCGATTCACCTTTTAATCAGTATGCTGGTATCTCAGATTGTTCCCAGCATCCAGAATATTGTCTCTAATTTTGATACATATATGACCAACTTTACCGCATGGATGAATCAACTTTTGGCAGACAATTCAGAGATCAAAGACTATGCAATCAGCCTGATTAACCGCTATTCTGAAGAGTTGGAACGTTTTCTCAACGAGACTGTCCTGACTAAGTCAAGCGAATTGATCAAGACCGTATCCTTAAGCGTACTGGGAATCTTTAAGACCCTGTGGAACTTTATTATTGGATTCATTATTTCCATCTATATTCTGGGCAGCAAGGAAAAGTTTGCCGTGCAGGCTAAGAAATTGATCTATGCCTGCTATCAGCCGGATTCAGCTAATGTGATAATAAACAATTTCCGTTTTGCCCACAATACTTTTATCGGTTTTATCAGTGGCAAGATATTGGATTCCCTGATTATCGGTCTGCTGTGCCTGATCGGAACCACCATGTTGCGGACGCCCTATGCGGCTCTGATCAGCGTCATCATTGGTGTAACAAACATCATTCCCTTTTTCGGGCCATTTCTGGGCGCCATACCCAGCGCCGTACTGATACTGGTTGTGGATCCCATGCATCCGTTAAACTGCGTATATTTCATTATTTTCATACTGATTCTGCAACAGGTGGACGGCAACTTAATCGGACCCAAGATACTGGGAGACTCCACCGGCCTGTCCGGCTTCTGGGTAATCTTTGCCATTACGCTTTTTGGAGGTATGTTTAATGTGCTGGGCATGATTGTGGGCGTGCCAATCTTCGCCATAATCTATGCTGCAGTAAGATCCTATGTGAACTCGGCCCTGATAAAAAAGAAAATGCCCATAAAGAGCGATATTTATGAAAGTATTGAATGTGTGGATGATGCTGGAATCCATACCATGGATAACCTGGAACGTCGCAAAATCATTAAATCCAGAAACATGGAGCAGAAAGAAAAGAAATCGGCGGAGGAGATTAACGACCGGCAGGATGAAAACCTGGTTTCTGGTATGAGGTTTATCAGCAATACTGAAGAATGGAAGAGAAGAATGCCTGTTCGGTGGAATGACGGACATGTGATTGCCCGGGATGATTTTGTCGTTCCCGAGCAGCCATCAGAAGATACCTCTACTCCTGAAAAAACAAATAAGGTTTAATAAGGAGATTACCCCTCATAAGTTGCGCGGCACCTATGGCGCGGCTCTGTACCAGGAGACAATTGTGAAAACTTAAAACTGAGAAATGAGATATCTATCTGGTAGTGGAATTGTAAAAACTGAGGAAATTGTGAAACTGAAAAAATTGTGAAAGACTGAGAAAAATTTAGATTTAGAAAAAGAGTTTAACAGAAGAATGGAAGAGGAGTAGGAACAATGCGATTTGTCATACAGAGAGTGACAGAGGCTAACGTATCGGTAGACCAGCAAATAGTGGGTGCCATAGACAGGGGCTTGCTGGTGTTGGTCGGCGTGAGCCAGACAGATACCAGAATCGTTGCTGACAAAATGATCAAAAAGTTGTTAGGCCTGCGAATTTTTGAGGATCAGGAAGGAAAAACCAATCTGTCTCTGCAGGATGTGGATGGCAGTCTGCTTTTGATATCACAATTTACTTTATACGCTGACTGCCGCAAGGGCAATCGTCCTTCATTTATTAATGCGGGCGCTCCTGAACTGGCTGAGGACTTATATCAATATATAATTAACCAATGTCGAGATCAATTCCCCAACCTGCCCCAGAGAGTTCAACAGGGACGCTTCGGAGCTAATATGAAGGTTTCTCTATTGAACGATGGCCCTTTCACTGTTATATTGGATTCAGAAACACTTTCAATATAGAAATGCCAGTTATAAATTAACAAAAATCAACCCCATTAAGTTTAACACATTAGCGCAGATTGGATTCTGTGCACAGGAAAAACTAAGCGATAATTCAGGTGAAAGAATGACTGCAGAAAAAAACAAGTACAAAACAATCCGTGAGATTCTAGATTATTGTGAATCAAATAATATAAATAATTTTGCAAACCTAGTTAATTGGTGCCGAATCAATAATTGGAAATGGTTCAAGGCAATCTGTGATGAAACAGAAGAAAATCATCCTATCATAGATTATTTTGAAAGCAAACTTGGAAATATTTAGCATATATCTAAATGCGACCACCTAGTATACGATTTATTGATTGTTTCCCTGGCATATTCTTGACATCCGGGAAATTATTGCAAAATTACAGTGGCCAAAAATTGCATAAATACAGGCATCCGGCAGATGCGAACACGTCGCACCGGCTAGATGCCTTTTTATTCTGCAACTATTCGTTAAACTTGTCTTTTGCGCATAGTTATTCGTATCTTTGTCTACATCTCCTGCCGAAGATTTTTCAGCTTTTCCAGCAATTCCAAATCATCTGCAGTGATTCGTATGTTTGTATGGAGTTCCTGGCCATCTGTTGTAATCACTTTGCATTCCATGACAGTTCCTTCTTGGATGCCGGCTTTAGTAAATGCTTTGGCAAACTGCAGAAACTTTGGATGGTTGTTCTTAAACTTGTCAAAATCACTTTTTAATCCCAGTAAAGCCATAGGGTTCATATTCATTTGTAGACACCTCGTTTAAACCAATCAAACAAAACTGTTATTGTGCCGTTGCTGTGCCATTATTGTGCCATAGCCGCCTTGATGGCGGTCATCAATTCTTCGTAAGTCTCATAGGCCGGAAGCTGCGGGTTGTCCGCCTTAATCTTGTCCGTGCTTCGGAACAGAAATCCTGCCTTGCTGGCCTTTATCATGCCTAAATCATTATAACTGTCACCGCTGGCAATGGTTTCAAATCCAATCGACTGCAAAGCCTTGACCGTAGCCAGCTTTGCGTCGGCAATCCGCATTTTGAAGCCAGTGATCTCACCGTCTTTCGCCACCTCCAGAGAATTGCAGAATATGGTAGGCCACCCCAACTTTTCCATCAATGGACTGGCAAACTGGGTAAATGTGTCGCTGATAATGATGACCTGGGTGATGGAACGAAGTTCGTCCAGGAACTCTTTCGCTCCGGGCATGGGATCAATTTTGGCTATAGTTTCCTGGATTTCCTTTAATCCCAAATGATGTTCCTTCAATATTCCAAGCCGCCAATTCATCAACTTTTCGTAGTCGGGTTCATCCCGGGTGGTTCTCTTCAGTTCAGGGATGACGCTGGCCTCAGCAAACGCAATCCAGATCTCCGGCACCAATACTCCTTCTAAATCCAAACAGGTAATATGCATATATGTTTCCTCCATGATTTAAAATCAACAATATTACCCATTATACAACAATTAAGATGGATTCACAATACCTGAGATTCAATTATGTACTCAATGCGTGTATCAGACTTTCAAATCTCTCAAAGTTTTTTTGCTGAATTACTATTTCCATTATTGAATCATATGCATAGCCGGCAAGGTCAAAAGAAAATAATACTTTATATCTCTTGTTATTCGGACGCGATTTGAGCTCCGTTATCGAAGGAATCTTACCCATATGCCATATTACGGACTTATCCGCCAGTTCCAGCAAAAGGGCTCCCGGTTTTTCCAAAAGCGAGGGAGGCTCTTCCATCTGGCCGTAAAGATAAGCGCGTAACTCCTTGTCTTCTTTATGCAAAGAGATCATGTACATTTCTCCTCTGTCAAAATAGAAGATACTGTTTGCGATAGTGATTGCTTTTTGCATCATGAAGTTAATCAGAATTGCAAGGAGTACCATCCAGATTCCCACCGTCAGGCATAGCCTGTACCCGCCAATCAGGAGAATTCCCAAAAGCAGAATGGCTCCTGCCGCAACCGCGCAAAGAATTGCCTGGTTATGTTTCTTTGGAACAGAAATCCAAATTTGTGCTTCTTCCCCATTTGCATATTCTTTTTCCATCTCATGTCCCCTTTTCACATAAATAGTATTTGCATTCTGAAATTGCTTTTTATTCCTCTTATACTATAATACACAAAAAAGCGGAGGAATGCAACCCGTAAAGACTACATTCCTCCGTAATATTAGGTACTTATTTTATTTTTTGAAATATGTGAAAAATACATCTCCCTCCGAGTTGTCAGAGAAAAACTCCAGGTAAGAAACAGAAAATTCCTTTGACTCGGCAGGTACTTCATAAATAATGTGGTAGGTGCAGCTGTCTCCCTTGGCGAGACCGTATTCAGAAGGCATTATGGTGCTGGAACCATCCATCTCAATACCAAAGCCATAATCATCATCCCCATCTCCCAAATCATGCCACTGAATCTGGAAATCGCTGTTGTACATGGGCAGTTCTTCACCGAAAGTATTCTTGATGGTGATAACTACATCCAAAAGCTGCATGCCATTACCGGGAGTATATCCCTCATATTCGGAAGGATAAGCCACAGAATCAACGCTGTACTCAAAGAATGCGGTTCGGAAAGTCGTGCCGATCTCGCCATCTGCCTGGCCGTCCTTTGCCGTCACAACGCTGTTTACCGGGCTTTTACCACATGCAGAAAGCATCATGCACGCCATCATCATTACTGCGATACTAGCTACTAATTTCTTACTGAATTTCATAATTCTCCTCTCCTCTTTCATAGGCTTATTATTGTCTGATCCCTGTCAGTCAGAGATCAAAAGAAATTATAGTACTATTTTTCGTATTTGTCTATACCTTTTACGTATGAATTTTGCTTAATTTGAAAATTAAGATTTGCCTGTTTTCTTTTTCTGTTTTCCAGGAAAATCACCAGGCCCACCACAAAATCCAGGAAGGCTGCTATCCCGGCCACATATGCTTCTGCCATCCATAAGAATGCCAGACCAAGCCCCGGCCCCCGTCCCATGTCCTGGGTATGCCCCTTATAAGCAGAAAAATCATATACTTTTACCTGGTTGATCTGAGACAGATATCCGAGGCCGTAACCCTCATCAAGGATTTGATAGCCGGACAAGTCCATTATCTCATATTCTCCCTTCCAATAAGCTGTGGGATAATAGCTGGGCTCCATGTAGGGAATCATCTCCCGCTGTTCTTCCGACACCTGGAAAGCTATGGTCTCGGAAGAATCGAGAATGCCATACATTTCATAAAAAATTCCTTCCTCCTTCGCCTGAAGCAGGATATGGCCAGTCAGCACGCCACTGTCGGAGAGAGCCTTATCCGTTTTGGAGACGCTGTTGCAGGAATTCCAGATCATCCAATAGGTCGCCAGCATCACCAGAAGAGTCAGTCCTCCGATGATGGGCAGTATCACCCGCAGGCAAACATTAAATATAGGCTTTTTCAATTTACTCCCCTCTCTCCTTCCGCCGCCAGCGTCACCCGGCTGGCAAAGCGTTTTCCATAAACCTGGGAGAAAATTGCATGATATTCGTCAAAACCCACACGGCATTGAAATGTCATAATCTCCATCTCCACGCCGAACAGTTCCACATGGTAATCCATGCTGTCCATGCCGCATGACTGATAGAAATGCCTGCGCTGCAGACGCTGCTGAAGGTTTTCGCAGGGGACATCCGGCGTCTCGATTTCCAAAAACAGTCTCCGGTCCCGATATCGTTCCTGCAAAAGCCGGAGAGCCTGCCCACCGCAGCCCTGTCCCCGGATATCCTTCACAATGGCAAAATAGTCCAGCAGCAAAAGATCCTGCCAGGCAATGGTAATGGCCAGACCCACCAGCCGCTCCTCCCGGTCTATCAGTCCCAGGATCTCGCTTATTCCTTCCCGCTGTTTCTTCCGGATCAGCCAGAAAGGTTTTTTCTCACTGGCCGGAAAGGCGGATCGGTATAATTTTATCAGGTCTTTCATCTGCGTTTTGGTTAAATGCTCTGTTATTCGAATATCCATATTCTGTGCACCATTTCCCTATTCCTGTTTTGAATACATGCCGTTTACTATTCCTGAATTGTCTCCTGCCTGTTATTACGGACTTCCTGTCCAGCAAGTTCCTGATTTTAGCATGCTATTACGGACTTCCTGCCCGGCAGGCTCCTGATTTTAGCATGCTATTACGGACTTCCTGCCCGGCAAGTTCCTGATTTTAGCATACTATTACGGACTTCCTGCCCGGCAGGCTCCTGATTTTAGCTTGTTATTACGGACTTCCTGTCCAGAAGGCTCCTGATTTTAGCTTGCTATTATGGACTTCCGCCCAGTGAGTTTCTGATTATAGCTTGCCATTACAGACTTCCTGCCCAGTGAGTTTCTGATTATAGCTTGCTATTACAGACTTCCTGCCCAGTGTGTTCCTGATTTCAATTTCCTGGCAGGATCACCAGCGGATTTTCCGTATGTGTCATCATATCCCGTACTCCCTTAAAGGTTTTGTAAGCCATATTCCACACCACGCTTTCAGTATAAAAGGCAGTGTGGGGGGAAAGGAGTACGTTGGGAAAGGAACGCAGAACGGCCATCTGACGATTGACAATCACATCACCCATGCGGTTGGCATAGTACAACCCGGCCTCATCTTCCAGCACGTCCAGCGCTGCATGTCCCACCTTGCCGGATTCCAGTCCCAGTATCAGCGCCTCCGTGTCCACCAGAGCGCCCCTGGCCGTGTTGACCAGGATCACGCCGTCCTTCATCCGGTCCATGGCGTGAGCGTCTACCAGATGATAATTCTCCGCCGTAGACGGGGCATGCAGTGTGATGATATCGCTCCGGGCATATAGATCGTCCAGAGGCACATACTCTGCCAGCCCCTCCAAGGCGGGATTTCTATGTAAATCATAGACCAGCATTTTGCAGCCGAATCCGCTCAGATGCCGGATCACAGTGCTGCCGATTTGTCCTGCCCCCACCACTCCCACAGTGCAGTGGCTGATATCCTTGCCCATCTTTCCCCGCAGGCTGTAATCCTGTACCAGAGAACGATTCATAATATGGGGCATGTTGCGGCAGCACATAAGCATTAACATGATGGCATAGTCCGCAACAGTCTCCGGCTCATAGCTTACATGGCATACTCCCATGCCCAGCTCTCCCGCTTTTTTTAAATCTATATGGTCGATCCCGATGGAACGGGTGGCCACATACCGAACCCCGACATCATGGAAACGCTGCAGCATATCAGCCCCCATATCACAGGGGGTACAGCTGACAGCGTCAAATCCCCGGGCCAGAAGCACGTTGTCCGGGGAAGGGTATTCCGTACTGTATCCATACTGGGCGCCAAATTCCTCCGCCAACCTGTCAAACATGGGTTTTTCGTCAAATTCCCGCAGGCAGTACGCAAATATTTTCATTGCCGTCCCCTTTCTCTTCTTCTGTCAGGGCGCCCATCGCAAAAAAGTATGCTGCCAGCTGCGCCCTGGAACTGAATTGTTCCGTCTGAATCAGTTCCCATACTTCTTCCCGGGTATAAAAACGGGAATCTATTTGCTCGTTCTCTGAAGTGTGATCAACCATTTCCCCCTCTGCCTCCACGATGGCAATATAGGTGGTGACGTCGGAAAAGGCCACTGCCGCAAAGGAAGCGGGAAGGATATCTCGTATCCGCCTGACAGAAAGACCGGTCTCTTCATACAGTTCCCTCTGAATGCAATCCTCCACGGACTCCCCTTCTTCCAACATGCCGGCGCAAAGGTTATAGACACTTCTGTTAATTCCCATGCGGAATTCATGCAGCAGAAGCATTTTCCCCTGACATATCGCCACAATGGACACGCCGCTGGGAGTCTGCCCCAGATCCTCCGGGGACGACAATTCCCTTCGGCTGACCATTTCGTATTTCTTTTCCCGTCCGGCTTTGTTCAGGTAGGTCAATTCGTAGTTTTTCAGGAATTTGCCGTTTCCCACCTTTTCCATCCTTAGAAGTTTCATATCCGTATCCTTTCCTTTCTATTATTAATAGGTAATTGCGAAACTCTGTAAGCCGCATAAATAAAGACTTTTTTGTTACCTTACTTGCTTTCGCTTCTCACTTACTTTTAAACACATTACACGAAATCTCTACTTAAAAATGGGGATTATAGCCTCATTATTGTGCAAAGCTCACAAATTCTAATTAGTAAGTTTCGCAATCGCCTACTATTATTAATCAGATGCAACTGGCCTCCTGTCTGGCTAATTGCTCCCGCAGGGAGGGATATACTTTTTTGCGGGTAATCTCCACCAGGCCCAGAGGGGTCATGTCCACCACCTTTACCGGTACGGGATCTTCTTTCACCAGCGCCCGCAACTCCTGCAACAATTCCTCCTCCTGGGCCAGAGTAGCCAGATTGATAAAGTCCACGATGATGATGCCGGAGAGGTTCCGCAGCCGAAGCTGGCGGGCCACCTCCCGGGCGGCCTCCAGGTTCACCCGGCGCATGGTTTCCTCTGAAGAAGGGCCCATGGACCTGTTCCCCGGGGTTCGGATACATTTTCCTGTGTTTACGTCAATGGCTGTCAGGCTTTCCGTCTGCTCCACCACCAGATTCGCGCCGGACTTCAGCCAGACTGTTTTTCCCAGTGCTTCCGCCAGCTTTGTACCCAGACCATAGAGCCGGTCCAAGGGAAGAGCGGGGTCCTGATACAACCGAATCTGCTTTGCCTGCAGGGATGGGCGTCCGCTCTCCTGCAGCCCCAGCAATTCCTCCTGTACTTGCGGCAGATCCGTCACTACTTCCTGATACTCACCGGGCCCAAAGGGCTTCAGCGCCTCCTCCAGAGCAGATCCTCCCCCATGGAGGCAACAGTAACAGTTACGATGCTGTCCCTGTAAAAACAAAGCAGTAAACTGCCGCAGCAGTTGCTCGTACTCCCGGCGCAGGATTTCTTCACTCACTTGTATTTCTTCCGCCTGTTCCAGCAACAGCCCTGCCTGGGTACGTGCCACCAGTCCGAAGGAGGGCACGCCTTCCTGATGTGCCAACCGCCCCTCCGAATCCATGGCCTGCCAGCGGACCAGAAGCTGACGCAGCCGGTCTTTCTGAGTCTCATCCAGCTTTTTGGAAATGCCTGTTTGAGATTTTCCCATGGCAAAGACAAAATACTCTCCCTGCAAAGTGATCCGGGTGGTCACTGTCGCCTGCTTGGACTTGATGGGCTCCTGCTGTACCTGCACCAGCAGTTCGTCTCCTTCCAGAATCCTGCCATCGTAAACCCGGTTGGTCAGAAATGGAGGAACTTTTTCCTGCCCCATGTGTAAAAAGCACTGTTCCCGTTGGGCAATTTCCACGAAACAGGCATTCAAATTTTTTACCACCTTTTTTACTTTGCCCAGGTATACCGCGCCAATACGGCTCTGGGCTCCGAAAGTAAAAACCTGTGCCGCCACCAGACGATCCTGCTGAATCAGAGCCGCAAGCAGGCCTGGGGCCGAATTGTCCCGGTCAGGGCTGTCTCCACAGGCAATGGGTTTTCTCTGACCAAGACCCTCTCCACGTGCGTAGGACTTTCCCCGGATCAGCCCCGATGGACAGGCAGTGATCAAAAGTCTGCTCTGTTCCCGGTTCATTTGTTGCTGCTCCCTGTCTGGCCAGGTCAGGGGCTGGCATACATTTCTGCTCATCTCAACTCCCCCGCGTTTTCTGTGCCTTGAAGAATACCTTCTTCGTGACAGAAATTCTGCTCACTGTTCATAGCCTGCATCCGCTCTCCTGTTCCGGCTTGTATCCACTCCTCTGTTCCAGGCTGTATCCGCTCCCCTGTTCCGGCTTGTATCCACTCCTCTGCTCCAGTCTGTATCCGCTCCCCTGTTCCAGCCTGTATCCGCTCCCCTGCTCCAGGCTGTATCCGCTCTCCTGTCCCGGCTTGTATCCGCTCCCTCTGCTCCGGCTTGTCCGCGCTGTGCAGCAGCCACTCCCGCTGTTCCGTCTCCTTGGCGGCCAGGGCCTCTCTGCGTAGCCGTTTTGCTTCCTCCGCTGCATCCTCCTTGCGGCGCTGCGCTTCCCGGGCAATCCGGATTCGCTCTTCATCCACCATGGGCTCCAGGATCGGACTGCCGATGGCATCCATAGGCGCCAGCCGCTGGGGTGCTCCTTCCGCAGCCAAATTCAGATAGGTATCTTCACGGTGGATGGTATAAGCATGCTCGGCCAGGGCTTCCCCCTGCCAGACAGCATAAGCGTCCATGACCTGCCGGGGCTTGATATTGCCGCCGCTGGAGGCATCCAACAACATGTGGATGGACCGGCTGTACGGGTCAGCCTGCAGTTCATAGATACCTGGCCGGATATCCACCGTCAGAGTATTTTTCCTGGTTTCCTTAGTGACTAAAATTTCCGGCAGGGCGTAGAATTCCGCCAGCTTCCCCATATAGTCGAAGGAAGGCTCCCGGCCCTCCCGGAACCGAACCGTATAGCCCGCCGCCGCTACGCTGGCCATGGCGTTGCCCGCCCCCTCCGGCAACAGCACCACGCTGACCATCTCAATCCCCGGCGCGCTGGCCCGGTTAAGGCGCTCCAGCATATCCTGGGATGTGGTAACACTGTTGCACTCTATGTCCATATATTCTCCGTCGCTGGTGAGTCCAACTCCCAGCGGGGCAGCGAAGCTCATGATCTGATGTGGGCTGAAGCCTGTGGTATAGGCCACGTCGATCCCGGCCCGCCGAATACATTTCTGGAAAAAACGCATTACGTCCAGATGTCCGATAAAGCGCACCGGGCCGTATTTGCGGAATTTAACACGCACTTTCATTACTTCTTACTCCCATCTGTTTACTTGCCGTTTAAGCCAAATTCCCGAATTTCCGTCAACATCCTCCATAGTTCCCCACATCTCTGGGTTCAAAACAGATACCGCCGCCAAACCGGGTGACACCGCAGCCCTGACATTTAACTCTGCAGTTTTCCGAGATCTGCCCTTCCCGGGCCTTCAACCATTCCCGCTTCAGGAATTCCCGGGTGACGCCGCAGTCAATGAAATCCCAGGGGAAAATCTCGTCCAGGGGTCTCTCTCTATGGGCGTAGAATGCCACATCCAGGCCGCACTCCGCCATGGTTTCCTCCCAGACCTGGTTTTTGAAATACTCGCTCCAGGCATCGTAAAAGCACCCCTTCCGATATACGCCCAGAATTACCTGAGACAGGCGGCGGTCTCCCCGGGCCAGCACGCCCTCCCAGACACTGGCGTCCGCCTCGTGATAATTGTACTTGATGCTTTTCTGATTCAGCTGTTTGGAGATGCAATTCCGGGTAAAATATGCCTTTTCTATAAATTCTTCCCTGGTGCACTGACTGGCCCACTGAAAGGGAGTAAAGGGTTTGGGAACGAAAAAGGAGGTGCTGGTGACGATCTGCACCCGCCCGTTTGTCCGGGCCTCCTTGGGCACTTCCTCAAAAAAAGTGGCGGCAATCTTGTTGGACAATTCGGCGATACCCTGCATGTCCTCCTCCGTCTCTGTGGGAAGGCCCAGCATAAAATACAGCTTCACCCGGGTCCATCCCCCTCGGAATGCCAGCGCGGAGCCCTGCAGAATATCCTCCTCCGTAAGTCCCTTGTTGATCACATTCCGCAGCCGCTGGCTTCCTGCCTCCGGGGCAAAAGTCAGGGAAGATTTGCGGACGTCCTGTACTTTGGACATCACATCCAGGGAAAAAGCGTCGATTCGCAGAGAAGGAAGGGAAATATTGACGTTTTTCTCCTTGCAGGCCTGGATCAGAAAGTCAATAAGTTCCGGCAGTCTGCTGTAGTCGCTGGAGCTCAGGGAACTTAGGGAGACTTCCTCATGTCCAGTATTTTTCAGCATCTCCAGAGCATATTTTTTTAACAGATCCACATCCCGCTCCCGCACTGGCCGGTACAACTGCCCTGCCTGACAGAACCGGCAGCCCCGGATGCAGCCCCGCTGGATTTCCAGCACTACCCGGTCCTGGGTCACTTTAATATAGGGAACCACGGGTTTCATGGGATAATAGGTGTCCGATACCTGCATCTCCACTTCCTTCAGAATGGTGCGGGGAATCCCCTCCTCCGCAGGCTCAAAACTTTTGATGGTCCCGTCCTCATGGTAAGCCACCTGATAGAACCGTGGCACATACATGCCAGGCAGACGGGCCGCCCGGCGCAGGAATTCCACTCGCCCGCAGCCCTCTTTTTTGCAGGTTTTATAGAGGTCCAGCAAATTGCGGTATTGGGTCTCACCCTCGCCGATATAGAACAGGTCAAAAAAGTCCGCAATAGGCTCCGGATTGTAGGTACAGGGCCCCCCTCCTATGACGATGGGGCAGTCTTCCCCCCTCTCCACCGCCAGCAGCGGAATCTGGGCCAAATCCAGCACTTGCAGGATATTGGTATAGCACATCTCATACTGGATCGTGATTCCCAGAAAGTCCATCTCTTTTACCGGCTCCTGGGATTCCAGGCCAAAGAGAGGAATCTGCTGTTTCCTCATTATGGCATCCAGGTCCACCCAGGGGGAATAAACCCTCTCGCACCACACATCCTCCCAACTGTTAAACATATCGTAAAGGATCTGGATTCCCAGATGGGACATGCCGATCTCGTATACATCCGGAAAACACATGGCAAAACGAACATCCACCCGGGACTTGTCCTTCACCACCGCGTTTACCTCACAGCCTATATACCGGGCCGGTTTCTCTATCTTCATCAGAATATCATCTGAAAGCGCCAGCTTTTCCGTGATCATCCTTTTTCATCCTTTCCTGCAGATTTCTCTTTATTTACCTATCAGTATACGGCATTTGGATAATAAAAGCAAACAAAAAGTAAGCATCCCCCTTCAGGGCCGGGGGATGCAGTCATAGCGAATATATTCTGAGATCTGCCCACAGGTCAGGCCAAAGAGGGAATCTCCTCTGCGGCCCGCCAGAGCCAGCACGCATACCAGCACCGCCGCAAGCAGGATTCTCAATCCCAAAGTGCCGTTTTTTCCAGCGCCGCGCCCCCAATCCCCGTACCCTTCCCCATAATCCGCCGGGGTAAAATCCGTGTCGGACTCTTCGTCAAAATAGCTGAGCGTCCTGCCGTAGAGCAGTTGCTCCCGCTGCCCAAGGTCCTGCCTGTCCTGCTGATAGCGCTCCCGCACCTGTCTTGCCAACTGAAGTTTCTGCTGTGTGGTGATATCTCCCATAAGGGCACCTCCGTCCATAATAGGCCAAAAAGCCCAGGCATCCCACAGACGCCCGGACCCGGTCCGTTCTGTTATTCTATTGTATGAGCCCGTCACGGAACCCAGTACGTCAATTTCCAGATAACCACACCAAATTACCTTAAAAAGCATTCTTCGTTATTGGCATAACCAGAATTCGGCAGGACACTCCAGGCAGGTCCCCGCGCTCCATGCCAGCAGAAACGTCATTTTATAACCAAAAGCAGTTCACAATTCTACAATCTTCTGGAAAAAGCAGCTGCGGGAACCTGTATGGCAGGCAGCCCCCTCTTGCCGGACCCGGGCCAGCAGGGTATCCCTGTCGCAGTCCGCCGTGAGGGATTGTACATATTGGTAGTGACCGCTGGTCTCCCCTTTCAGCCACTGCTCCTGGCGGCTGCGGCTATAATAGTGCATCAGGCCGGTGCGCAGGGTGTCGGCATAGGCCTGGCAGTTCATATAGGCCATCATCAGTACCTCCCCATTTTCCCCATCCTGAATGATAACCGGCACCAGCCCCTGGGAATCCTTTTTAAGCTCTTCCCAGGTAATGGCCGGCGTCGGGACGGGTTTGCGGCCCGGTTCCTTATTTTCCATCTGCATAATCCCTTCCTTTCCGTTATGATACTTATGGATACCTGAATTACCATCTGCTGCGTTAGTTGGCTGAAAGTAAACCCGTCGGCACAGTGGTGTACTGTCTACATTATATCTGGTGAAGCTCCCCAGACTGAAGATTCCTCGGCAAGGCGGGGAAGGAGGCGATGCAGGGCATGGTCAACCGACGACAACGCGGTCCGATGGAAGTTAAGGCAGGGAAATTTGCCTGCACATAATGTGGCCAGTACACCGGGATCAGGATGCAACAGGCCCCCCTGTCACAGACTGCCTTTGGTGCTGAGTACATCGGAAATCCGTGGCTCCGGCGTGGTAGCCTGATCCAGCGCCTTGGCAAAGGCTTTGAACATGGCTTCAATCATATGGTGATTGTTGCCGGGCTGCAAAATCCGTAGATGCAGGTTTATGCCAGCGCTGTAGGAGACGGCGTAGAAGAACTCCTTCACCAGTTCCGTATCCAATTCCCCCACCCGCTCTACCGTGAAGGGACAGTCAAACTGTAGATAGGGCCTGCCGCACAGGTCCACGGCGCACAGGGCCAGCACTTCGTCCATGGGCAGGATAAAATAGCCATAGCGGCGGATCCCCTTTTTGTCTCCTGCGGCCTCCCGGATCGCCTGCCCCAGCACGATGCCGGCATCCTCCACCGTGTGGTGGCCGTCCACCTGCAGGTCCCCTTTCACTTTGCATGCCAGATCAAAAAAACCATGTCTGGCAAAGCCCTCCAGCATATGATCCAGAAAGCCGATGCCTGTATCTGTCTCCGCCACGCCGCTGCCGTCCAGATTGAAAGCCACATGTATTTCGGTTTCTCTGGTGGTGCGGCTTACCGTGCTGCTGCGTGCCATGCTGTACTCCTCCTCGCTTGATACTTTTACTCCAGGTAATTGCGAAACTCACCTATACTTTTACTCCTCAAACCGAACCCTGATACTGTTGGCGTGGGCGGTCAGCCCCTCGCTTTCGGCAAACTTTTCGATATCCTGATGTACCGCCTGCAGCGCCTTCTGTGAATAGGAGATGATACTGGTCTTTTTCTGAAAATCATCCACATTGACCGGTGAGAAGAACCGGGCCGTGCCGTTGGTGGGCAGGATATGGTTAGGACCTGCGTAATAATCTCCCAAAGGCTCTGAACTGTATTCTCCCAAAAAGATGGCCCCTGCGTTTTTGATCCTGGTCATGGTTTCGAAAGGATTCCTGGTCAGGATCTCCAGGTGCTCGGAAGCAATGTCGTTGGCGGCTTCGATGGCGTCCTCCATATTCTCCGCTAAAAGGATGTAACCATAATTATCCAGAGATTTTTCCATGATCTCCCTGCGGGACAAACGGGCCACGAAGTCATCCACCTGGCGGGACACCTGGTCAGCCAGTTCCCTGGAAGTGGTGATCAGAATGGCGCTGGCCAGTTCATCGTGCTCGGCCTGGCTTAAGAGATCCGCCGCCACGTAACGGGGATTGGCGGTCTCGTCCGCCAGCACCAGAATTTCACTGGGCCCGGCGATGGAATCAATGCTCACATAGCCATATACCGCTTTTTTTGCCAGAGCAACATATATATTGCCGGGGCCGGTGATTTTGTCCACTTTGGGGATGGACTGAGTGCCATAAGCCATGGCGGCGATGGCCTGGGCGCCGCCCGCCTTATAGATGGCGTCTACTCCCGCAATGTCCGCCGCCACCAATGTGCCGGGATTCACCTTTCCGTCCGCCCCGGGCGGAGTGGTCATAAGAATATCCGGCACTCCGGCTACCCTGGCGGGAATTACATTCATCAGCACACTGGAGGGATAGGCCGCCTTGCCCCCGGGCACATACACGCCTACTCTGCCTATGGGCGTGATTTTCATACCCAGTATGGAGCCGTCCTCTCTGGTGTCAAACCAACTGTTGCGCAGCTGCTTCTCATGAAAAGCACGGATATTGGCGGCTGAACGTTTCATCACTTCCACCAGTTCCGGCTCCATCTGAGCGTATGCTTCCCTGATTTCCTCCTCTGTCACCCGGATGTTTTCGGGGGTAAGCTGGAACTTGTCATATTGCAGGGTGTATGCAAACAGGGCTTCGTCCCCATTCTCCTTCACATTGGCCAGAATCCCGGCCACCTTATCCTCGTATTCCGTGTAATTGTTGGGGCTTCTTTTCAGCAGGTCATTCAGCACGTTTTTACGGGTGCTTTCCGTTAATTCCACAATTCTCATCTCTTCTTCTCCTCGTATAATATCTTTTCTCCCTTTTCGGAAAAGTGTTCCTGTATCAACTGCTCTATAAATTGGAATTGAATTTGTCAGATTGTGTACTTCATAGGGGTAAACCTGATTCCATCTATTTCTTGCTCATCAGATTGCGGATTAAATCCTATATGAAGATAAAACGGCTTGCCATATGGTGACGAATTTAAAGTAATTTCCCTCAGTTCTGGGTTATCTTTCAAAATATCTGCTAAAAGATACTGAAAAATTGAAGTAGCTACACCTTGACGATGATACTCTTTTTTGGTGAACACTAAGTTGATATGTGTTCTGTTTGAACGCATACCTATAATTCCAATCATTTTACCTTTATCAAAGGCTGCATATATTGGGCAGATACCTTGTTGACATTTTGAAATAAATACATCATTTTCAACTATATCTCGCTTGAATGTAGCAATCCCCTCTGGTTTATAGTCTGGTGCTTCAAACTGTAAAAACACTTCTAATGCCAACGCAAGGGCTTCCGTTACTTCATTGCTATGTATTTTTCGTATTTCATACATTTTTTTACCTCACAAAATCCTGATTTATGAATACAATTATAACCTGTTTTTAACAGGCATACAATTTCGGAAAGGGGGTATCTAAGTCTGCAAAAGAAGTTATGACAACTGTCCCCGCAGGCGGTGAATCAATTCTTTGATGCGTTCCGTCTCCATCTGCATGCTCACCGGGTTTACGATCATCCGGGCAGACAGGGGACATATTTCCTCCAATACCTCCAGGCCGTTTTCCCTGAGCGTTCCTCCTGTCTCCACAATGTCCACGATCACATCCGACAACTCCACCAGAGGCCCCAGTTCCACGGAACCGTTCAGCTTGATAATATCCACGGTCTGGAGCTTTTTGTTATAAAAGTATTCCCGCGCAATGTTGGGGTATTTGCTGGCGACCCGAATCCTCTCATGATGCCGCAGAAGTTCCCCGGCCTCCCGGGGGCCGCAGACACACATGCTGCACTTGCCGAATCCCAGGTCCAGCACCTCGTATACATTGCGGTTCTCCTCCAGTATGGTGTCCCGTCCCACCACGCCGATATCGGCGGCGCCGTATTCCACATAGGTGGGTACGTCCGGCCCCTTGGCCAGGAAAAAGCGGAGTTTCAGCGCTTCATTGACGAAAATCAGCTTCCTGGAACTTTTATCCTTCATCTCTTCGCAGGTTATGCCGATCTGTTCAAACAGTTCCAGGGTTTTATTGGCCAGCCGGCCTTTCCCCAGCGCAAATGTTAAATATCTGTCATTTCTCATATTGATACCTCATGTCTGTCACGGCAAACCCGTTTAGCAGAAAGGTCGTTGGTTACGCAAAAAGAGGATCACGCCCGCACCAGCAGGGTGGGAATCCCCTGGCTGCGGCATTCTCTGGCCTCCTGCAATTTCAGGGCATAATCGGCTTCCGTGTAAGTCAAAACTTTTCTGGCCATCCCCTGGGGCAGCGGCACTTTCTGGTACTGAACCGCCTCCAGCACATCGTCCACCACCATAGCAAAACCAATGGCAGGAGCATCCTTGCCAAACTGACGCAGCAGCGTGTCATAGCGCCCACCCTTGACAATGGGGGCTCCCACGCCGTAGGTATAGGCTTTGAAAATAATCCCTGTATAATAATGGTATTTGCTGAGCATTCCCAGGTCAAAGGACACATACTTCTCCACTCCGTAGAGCTTCAACACCTGGTATATGGCTTCCAGCCGCTGTATGGCAGCCAGAGAGCGGCTGTTATGTACGGATTCCCGGGCTTCCTTCAGGGAGTCGATGGAACCAAACAGATCTGCGGCCTTCAGCAGGGTACCCCGGTAAGGCTCCGCCACCTCTTTCCGGGCCAGAAGCTCCTCCGCCGCAAAATAATTTTTCCCGGATATATACTCCCGCAGCTGCTCCTCCGTCTCCGCATCCAGCCCCGCTTCCTGGCAGATGCCCTTAAAATACTCCACCTGGCCAACACTGACCTGGAATTGCTTCAGCCCTGTGTTCTTCAGCGCTTCGATGACCAGGCTGATCATCTCTCCATCAGCCTCCACACTGTCATCCCCCACCAGTTCCGCACCGATTTGGGTAACTTCCTTCAGCTTACCCTGAAGGTTTGAGGTATTGGTGAAGGTATTGCCCAGATAGCAGAACCGAATGGGCTGCCGGGTTTCCATAAAATATTTGGCGGCGCAGCGGGCGATGGAAGGAGTAAAATCCGGCCGGAGCGCCAGCGTATTGCCCTCCTTGTCAAAAAACTTATACAGTTCCCTGGAGGGCGTAGTGCCTATTTCCCTGGAAAATACATCAAAATATTCAAATGTGGGCGTCTGTATATCCTCATAGCCATAGCTGGTGATGGCGTCATGAATTTTCTGCTCCACAAAAAGTTTTCCCGCATATTCTCTTCCATAAATATCCCTCACGCCCTCAGGCGTGTGCAATAACTTTCTGCTCATAAAAGTTCCTCTCTGCCGCTTTACTGTTTTACTTTATCACTTCACAGTGCTAATTGGGTAGCACACGAAAGGATCGGGCTTCTTGTAGTATAACGGAAACCCTTATAACTGTCAAGCCCTAACTTGGTATCAGATTCAGATACTTTCTGTCCTGTCCTCAGCCTTGCGATCCCTGATCCTCTCTGGTTTCCAAATCCAGTTGCAGCATGTCCAGATAGGGAACCAGTATTCCGTGCTTTTTCGGCAGAAAAAAACTTGCATCCAGTTCGTCATAGCGGAAACTTTTACGCCCTCCCTCCTCTGCGCGCCGCCAGAATTCCAGCAGACGGGAAAAGGGCAGGTAATACAGCTGATCCTTGTGAGTGTAGTAGATTAAAAAGAAAGCCACGCCGCCCTGTTGCTCAAAGCGTTCCATGAACCGCACCTGATGCTCGTGGATGTTTTGCAGAGAAAAAGTGTCCACCGCGCATTCCTTGGCGTCAAAGCAGACCGGAATGCCCTGAACCGCGCCGATATAGTCCACTGTGCTTTTCTGTTCAAAATAGGCCAGAGTGATATGCCTGGTCTGCGGGTCCATTTTGATGGGGGTGATGGGGGTGGGAATCTTCTGGATCAGTGCCAGCCCTCCCTCTGCGTACCGCTCGTTGGTACGGTTGACCATATCCTCCAGCGTGGAGCCCCGAAGCCCCCGGGAATTCCATGTTGCCATACTGTCTCTCCTCCGTTGCGCATAAACGCCCCCTTAAGGTTCCCAGGCGCCGGGATTGCGAAGCCTTTCCACAATGGCCTTATAATATTCCGGCAAGGGGGCCTGGATGGTCCTGCCGCTTAAGGCAGCCAGCGCCTCCTCCTCCGAAAAAGGAAACTCCACACGGCAGGCATGGAGAAGCTGCCAGGTCAGACCGAATTTTTGTTTAAAAAAATGATTGATCCGGGCATCTCCATATTTATGGTCTCCCACCAGGGGATGACCGATGGACGCCAGATGGGCTCGGATCTGATGGGTTTTGCCGGTGACCAGCTCCACTTCCAGTTCCGTGAAGCAAAGGGGCCGTGGATATGTGGAAACCTGAAAATATCCCAGCGGGCGATAGGAGGTGCGGATATACTCTCCCGGTCCCTGACTGCTCACCATCACCCGGTTGGCGTTGGAATCTTTTTGCAGATACCCCCGTATCTCCGTAACGAAATCGGGGGCAACCGCCTCCAGCCGCCCCACGCATAAGGTTCTGTAGAATTTGCTCACGCTCCGGCTGCGGATCAATTCGCTGAGAGCCTGGCTGCCACACAGAGATTTGCCGCACAGCACCAGGCCGCTGGTGTTGCGATCCAGGCGATTGCACACCGAGGGCCGAAACAGCCGCAGTTCCGAAGGAGCCAGCGCTCCGCTGTGCAGCAGATAACCCACCATCCACTCGTTCAGGCTCAGGTCGCCGACTCTGGCCTGCTGGGTCAGCATTCCCGCAGGCTTGTTCAGAATCAGTACATGGGCATCCTCATAAAGCAGCTTGACGCCCTGTAATCTCTCGTAAGCCCGGTGGTACAGAAGTTCGCTTTCTGTCTGCGTCCTGTCCTCCGGGCCTGCGCAGCCCCGGGGCGGAGAATTTTTCCCGGCAGGGAGAGCGGCTTCGCCGGCAAAGCCGGGAGCCGGACATGCGGCCCCGTCCCGTGAGGGCAGAAATCCGCCGAATTTCAGAATCGTCTCGTCCGCCAGCCACAGAGCCACCTGATCCTCCGGCCTCAGAATTTCCCGTCCTTCCGCTTTTTTCCCGTTAAGGGTAATATTCTTCTTGCGAAGCATCTTGTACAAAAATCCGGCGGATGCTTCGGGCAGATACTTTCCCAGAAATTTGTCCAGCCGCTGCCCCGCCTGATTTTGTTTGATCTCCAAAGCTACCATTCTGCTTTCTTCCTCTACAATACCACCTTCTACAATACCACCGATTTCAAAGTCTGCGCGATCCCATTGGTAACGCCCGGTTCTGATTCCAGCATCTGTAACTGCGACAGCCTCTCTTTATATTTGTCCAGATCGGTAAAAATCTTAACTGTCACATTTTTGTGTCCATCCGCCTTAAAAATTGGTTCCAGGTGGGCCTGAAAATCTTTCTGAGGGAACTCTTTTTTTTCACTGTATCCGCAGACCGTGTTGCCTCTCACTGCCAGATGTCCTATCTCGAATGTTCTGGAATAGGAGGTAAACACCATGTCGTACAGGCAGGTCAGCTCCCCCTCGCAGGGCGCAATCTGAGCCGCCGCTTCCCAGCCAAGCCCTTTGCAGCGCAGGAACATAATCATGTTTACCGCGCTCTTGCTGGCGGGCAGACATCCCAGCACCGCCACCACTGTCAGCAGATTCAGTCTGTTTCCCGTGGTGATATAGCCCGCTGCGAAGAGGCTTAAGGATATCCCGAAATAAAGTATTGTGCGAAGGACCTCATATCCTTTCTGAGTACGGACATAATCTCTGCTCCCCTTGTAGGCCTCCGCCGAAAACAGACGAAGAATACTGCTCTTTTTCCGCATTTTTTTCTCTCTCCCTACCCTTTTCTACCCTTGCCGTTTCTCTTTCAGATACAGCCATTTAGCCCTTCAAAGCACGGATCACAGAGGTAATCCAGGGATGGGGCAGAACCTTGCATAACACACCAAACGCCTGTATGGGCCAACTGCAGACAGACCGGGGACGCTTCAGACAGGCATCCCGGAGCGCCTTCTCCACCACCTGCTCCGGCGTCACCAGGGTCAGCTTCTTGACGGACAGAGTAGAACCATGCCGTTCCGCGATATCAAAGAAAGGCGTATCCACCGGGCCGGGACAGATGCTGGTCACATAGATCTCACGTTCTTTAAGTTCTTCCCGAAGCGCCAGGGAAAAACTGTCCACATAGGATTTTGTGGCTGCATAAACGGCAAAACCGGGCTGTGCCACAAAGGAAGCGCTGGAAGCCATCTGAAGAATGCGGGCTCCCCTGCTCATAAAAGGCAGGCAGCAACGGGTGACGGCGGTGAGGGCCTCGCAATTCAGGCGCACCATTCCGGTCTGCTCCTGTAGCCTCAATTCCGCCACATCCCCGATCATGCCATATCCAGCACTGTTTACCAGCATTCTGACCCGACAGTGTTCCTCCCGCAGCATATCCCGGAGCCTGTCGATCTGGGCATCTACGGTGATATCCATGGCCAGCACCCGGGTATTGTTGCGCAGTCCTCCGGCCAATGTTTTCAGCTTCTGCCGGTTCCTGGCGATCAGCCAGATTTCATCTGTCTTGCGCAGATGGGCATCAATCTGCAGGGCAAACTCCATGCCGATGCCAGAGGAGGCCCCTGTGATAATTACAATGTTCTTTGCCATAGTTACAGTTTCCTTTCGAAATTTATTCCCGCATATTGAGTCCTGCATTCCCCTGTATTCAAGCCTGTGATTTTGGGCTTTTGAATGATAATTTCCTCTTTGATTCTATCATAAACAGCTGCCCGGTTCAAGCCAGCCCGGTTATACCGGCAAGCAGTTCTTCATATCCGGCAATATAGAAAACGGCCAGTTCCCGCTTCTGCCGTTCCTGATACGCGGAATATGGATCTTCCACCGCCGCCACTTCCATGCCTGCGTTTTTGCCCGCCTGGATACCTGCCACCACATCCTCAAACACCAGACATTCCCCGGCGCTGACCCCCAGCCTGGCCGCCGCCTCCAGGTAGATATCCGGAAAAGGTTTCCCATGGGCCACATCGCAGCCGGTGACGATTGCGTCAAAGATGTCCTCCAGACCGTGGGCGGCAATCACGGCCTCCGCCAGTTCCCGGGAATTGCTGGTGGCCACCGCCATCTTCACGCCCCGGGAACGGTACAATTCCAGGAATTCCAAAGCGCCGGGCTTCAGGGGCACCTCTTTCATATATTTTTCCCAGGCCATACGATTCCAGTCGTTCTTCATCTCTTCCAGAGAATCGGGGATGGCAAAGCGCTCTTTAAAATACCGGGCCGTCTCCGTAAAGCTCATGCCCTCAATACAGTTCTGCAGATCCCCGGGCAGTTCCAGCCCAAAACGCCCCAGATATTCTATATCTATGTCCGTCCAGATCCACATAGAGTCCACCAGTGTGCCGTCCAAGTCAAAAAGGAAGGCTTTCTTCCCCTGCATTATATCCTGCCACATCATGTTGTAAACGCTCCTGTTCATCTTTGGTCAATGCGCGAAATTGCCCGATCTCCAAGTCCTCCGGCAGTTTCAGACTCCCAAAGGACAGGCGCTTCAGATAAATCACCTGGTTTCCCACCGCCTGCAGCATGCGTTTCACTTGGTGGTAGCGCCCTTCCCGGATGGTGAGCAGCAACGCTCCGTCCTGGTTTAAACAGGCTCTGGCAGGCAGGGTGGGCTTTTCGTCCCCGATGTCCACCCCCGCCTCCAGGGCCTGCAGATCCGCTTCCGACAGAGGCTTTTCCGTGCGCGCCAGATAACATTTGTCCACATGCCGTTTAGGGGATAAAAGCCTGTGCGCCAGTTCTCCGTCATTGGTGAGGAGCAGCAGTCCTTCCGTGTCCTTGTCCAGCCGCCCCACCGGAGATATGTGGGCAGTATTGATGCCTGTGAGCAGATCCAGCACCGTCTTATCCCGGGAATCATCCGTGGCGGTGATTACCCCCTGGGGCTTGTGGAGCATATAGTACCGGAAACGAACATATCCCACCGCCTGTCCGTCCAGACAGACCAGGTCCTCCTCCGAAACCTTCTGTTCCGGCTTTTTGCACACCCCGTCGTTCACCGTGACCCGTCCCCTGCGGATATATTCTTTCACCTGGCTGCGGGTCCCCTTCCCCGCATCCGCCAACAGCTTGTCCAACCTTAACATAATATCAGTATATCCCCTTTTTCGTCTCTGATGTTCTAATAATCACACATGCAATTTACATATACAAAGGTTTGTATCACAATACATCCGCATATACTGAACCAAGCCCGCCGCAAGGAGAAAGACTTGACATGCTATACACTCTGTGTTTCCTGCTCCTATTCATCCTGATCCTGACCCACGCCCAGGAAGCCGCCGCCTATGCGGCAGACGGTTTCCTGTTGTGGTATTCCAAGATGGTTCCCTCACTGCTCCCCTTTATGATTCTCTCCGGGCTGATGATCCGCATGGGCCTCTCCTATCGGCTGGGCAAGTGGTTCCAGCCGCTTTTAAAGCCTCTGCTGCGCTGCAGGCCGGAGGTAAACTACGGAGTACTGATGGGCTTCCTCTGCGGTTTTCCCATGGGCGCCAGGGTGGCCGCCGGGCTGTATCAGGCGGGAAAAATCGACCGGCAGGAAGCCCGCTTTCTGCTGTCCTTCTGCAACAATATTGGCCCGGTGTATTTCTGCAGCTTTGTGCTGCCCCTGCTGGGCCGAAAGCTGATATTCCCCTATTTGTTTGGCATGTACGGCGTGGCCCTGCTTTACGGGATTATCCTGCGCAATACCCTGTTCCGGGAGCTGCCTGCGCCAAAGCCCCATAGACTCTCCGCGCAGAGCAGCGGCATATCAATCCATGCCGCCTCTCTCCCGCCGGATCCGGCCATAAATCGAAAGAAAACAGATTCCCCCAGTCTGCTGGCACATCTGGATGACGCGGTACAGGCAGGCCTTCAGGGCATTATCAGCCTCTGCGGCTATATGGTGCTGTTTAATCTGCTGAACCTGATTCCCCATCTCTTCCTGCCCCGGGCCGGCGTCTGGCTCTCCCCTCTGCTGGAGATCACCGGGGGCCTGGGGCAGCTTGGCCGGCGCTGCCCGCTGTACACCCTGCTGCTCCTGCCCTTCGGCGGTCTCTGCTGTATCGCCCAGACCTATGGCATGATCCATGAGACAGATCTGCCTCTGGGGGAATACGTGATTCATAAACTTCTGCTCACCGCCCTGACCCTCCTGTATTACCTGGCCTGGCGTTGCCTGTTGCCTCATTTTTTCCTATTGTAGCGACTCCGCCGTTTTCTGGCGGACTGGACAATCTGAATCACCAGTGTCAACGCTACCAGAGCCGCCGCTGCCAGCAGGCTCAGCAAAAGGAAATCCTGAATCCGGACTTCCCTGCCGGATTCCTCTTCCGAAGCGGCCTTCTCATGCTCCCCCAGCCAGCCCTGGGGCTGAGAGGATACCGCAGAATCGGGATTTACCGCTGTGCCCGCGGCTTCCACACTCTCCGGCTCCTCCTGGACAGGTCTGCGGAAAACGCCGTACCCCTCCAGGATATTGCTTTCTGATGTGGCTTCATATTGGTTGTAGGCTTTCACCCGTATTCGGGGAATGATTCCCTCGGGAATCTCCAGCGTTACCTGAAACAGATCCTGGTATTCTCCCGTGAGGGTATCGCTGCCCGGCCAGGGCTGCCTGGGAGAATAGGTGAGTCCCCCGTCCAGGCTATAGGCATAGTACATCAGAGGGCTGTCATAATCCGCCGCCACGATCTGCACCGTGGCCTGCATGCCCTCATAGTCCTGGGACACCTGTTCCACAACGCAGATCTCCGGTGAAGTGGTATCAATCAGGGTGGAAGGGACCACCTTGCCCGTATCCATCGCATATACTTCCCGCAAAAAGGGATCTTCCGGTCCGCCGCTGAAGTCCACCCCCAGGCTGCTGCTGGAGAGGCCCAAAAACCGGGCGATGGCGTCCGCATCCTCCTGGCCGAAAGCCTCCAGCTTCTCCGGGCTGTCACAGTAGGGATAGTCACGCACCTCATCCACATGGCAGTGCTCAATGATCACAGATGGTATTCCCAGCGCCGATGACTCCCGGATGATGCCGTAATAGTCCGTGCCCTTATCGTTCCTGCGGGTCTTGACGCCCCGGATGAACAGGCCCTTCTCCCGAAGACTTGTGAGCAGGGTACAGCCGAACTGGTAGCCGTAGGCATTGTAGGGAGATTCCAGGGGAACCCATACCTCCGCTCCGAACAATTCATGGCTCTCCGAGGCATTGTAGTGTATGCTGAACAGAAAATCGGCCTCCACGGCCTGAGCGAAAGCCGCCCGCTGAGCCAGGGTCAGCCTGGTGTCATCCATTCGGGTCAGATACACTGTGACCCCATCGTATTGGGTCAGCCTTTCATATAGGGCCAGAGCCGTGGCCAGGTTCATCTCTTTCTCACAAAAACCGTTTTCCTTGGTTCCCTCGTTGTCCCCACCATGTCCGGGATCAATCACCACCACAATGCCGTCCTCCTGCTGTAGAAAATCAGGGGCCGCCTGAACAGACGACAGCGAAACAGGCTGCGAGAACACTGTCAACAGCCCGGCCAACAGAAGCAGGACGGTGAAAATCTTTCCACGGGCATAGCTTATAAGGCGGGCATGGCTTATAAGGTTAGAAAAACCGGTTTCCCTTTGAAACCGGTTTTGTTTTCTTCTGTAACTACTCATCTGCGTCCTCAACATTCCGAAGCTCCACCTCCTCATATTCTTCCGCAGGATGCAGTTCGTTTCTGTTAGACTGAATAATGTCCCGGTACTGATTCATGGAGAGAGTAAAGTTCTCATACCCGCTCCTGGCCGACTGGGTGGCCGAGGCGATGATGTTTTCCAGATGGGCCAGCATATCGTCCATATACTGCATGGCGGCAGCCCGCACATTGTTGGCCTCTATGGTGGCATTGTCCAGGATATCCTGAGCCTGCTGGGAAGCCATGGATACCACCTCGTTGGCCTGGGCATAAGCCTGCTGCATGATCTCGTGCTCATTGATCAGTTCATTGGTATGTACGGTGGCTTCATTGATCAGCGCCTCCGCCTTGGCCCGGGCATCGTTCAGAATCGCTTCCTTGTTGCTGATGATCTTCTGATACCGTTTGATCTCGTCCGGCGTTTTCATCCGCAGATCCCGCAACAGTTCGTCTATTTCTTCCTTGTTCACGATGATCTTGGTGCTGGACAGGGGCTGGTATTTGCAACTGTCAATATATTCTTCAATTTCATCAATAAGCTGTTCAATCCTGCTGCTCATGTAATCCTCCCTGCCTGTGGCATCCCTTGCCTGTTCCGGCCTTTGTGGACCAGTCAGCGGTAACCATATTTTCGATAAATCAGTTCAGCCTCCCATTCGGGAACACACTGGGAGATATCCCCGTTGAAGCTGGCAAATTCTTTCACACTGGTGGAACTCAAATACGCATACTCCAGACTGGTGGTGAGGAATATGGTGTCCAGCGCATCCTTGGACATCTGGCGGTTGGCCTGAGCGATCTGCAGTTCATACTCAAAGTCCGTGATGGCACGCAGCCCTCTGACGGCGATATGGAAGCCGTTCTCCCGGCAATAGTCGATTAGCAGCCCGCTGAAGCTGGAAATCTTCACATTAGGCAGTTCCAAGGTTGCTTTCTCTAATATATTAACACGTTCTTCCACAGAAAACAACGGTGTCTTTTGCGTATTATTCAAAACTGCCACGGTTAATTCGTCAAACATGGGGGCCGCGCGCCTGATAATATCCAGATGGCCCAGTGTCATGGGGTCAAAACTGCCCGGGTATACTGCTCTTTTCATAGTTGGTATTCAACCTTTCCTCTCACTTTGTCTTTTTCAGCAGACAATTGTGAAACTACTTTTTCGGGTATCGAATTGTGCAGATTTATATTCCATTATGCAGGCCCTCTCTCATCGCCGGTACTTAGATGCCGTATTTTGGCATCTTATGTACCGCTGCGATGAGAACGAAGCAAAAGCGTGCCTGCGATGGAAGATACGATGGAAGATACAATTTGCACAATGGCCCCTTCATAGTAACTGCGTTTCACAAGCCTACATCTTTTTCAGAAAAACGTGCTTATTGGTCTTGTAGATTTTCTCCCGGATAACAGAGAAGCCCAGTTCCGCTGCGTAATCCATGTGGGTATCCAGGGAGGCTTCCGTTACAATCAGGGTATCACCTGTTATATAACGCATGTTCCGCAACGCCTCCAGCACCCGCCGCTCCTGTTCCTGCCCATAGGGCGGATCCATAAAGAGGATGTCCACCGCCTGCTCCGTAATACTGGTCAGGGCCGCCACCGCATCCTGCTTTAAGACCATGGCCCGATCCTGGAACCGGGTAAATTCCAGATTGTCCATCAGGCAGCTTAACGGCTCTCTGGCATTCTCCACAAAATACGCTTTCCTGGCGCCGCGGCTTAAAGCCTCTATGCCGATGCCGCCGCTGCCGCAAAACAGATCCACGAAAACACTGCCCGGAATATCCTGTTGCAGAATATTGAAAAGCGTCTCCTTGATTCTGTCTGTGGTGGGCCTGGTTTCCTGGCCCCGGGGAGTCTTTAAGGGCAGACTCCTTGCCGTTCCCGCTATTACCCGCATCTCTTCCCCCTGTTCCCAATATCCCTTTATACCGCAATACCTGTGTCACATTTTTCTCATATTACGCCCGGACTTTTTACGCCCGCACTTTTACACCTTTTGTGTCCCGCCGGCCCAGCTTCAGGCTGTTTAGCACCAGATTCCTGCTTTTGTACTGGATGGACGCTTCCATGGCGTTCTGTGTATAGTATACACCTTCCACCAGGTCTTTGTCACCCAGTTTCATACCCCGCACGCCCACGGCTCCTTTTTTCTTCTCCGGGACCTCCTCCAGGGCAAATCTGAGAAAATACCCTTCCTGGGTCTGGAGCACCACATGCTTCTGTTCGTGGAGACAGACAATGCTGACTATGCTGTCGCCATCCTGCAGTTTGGTGGAAGCCACGGTGCGCTTGCTCACATCAAACTCGCCGCCGTCCACCACCTTCATCATGGACTGGGCAGTGACGAACAGCACTCTGCACAGGTTCAGTTCCGTCTGGCTGGTGAGGAACACGATCCGCTCCCTGTCTGAACTGTAATTGCTCACATTGTCAATGGGCACGCCCTTGTCCCGGAATTTTCCGAAGGGCAGATCCATGACCTTGATGGTATGAAGCTGACCGATATCCGTAAACAGGCATATTTTTCCGGTATTTTTGCATTTGAAGATATATTTGTTCTCTCCCTCCGCCGCCTCCCTGTTACGCTCGTAGGTGGCCATGTCAATGGTCTTGGCATAACCGAAGCGGTCCATCAGGAACATAATCTCCATCTCCTCAATCTCTTTCTCCTTATAGACGGCTTCCTGAGCGTTTTCAATGGAGGTGCGGCGTCTGCGTCCATATTCCCGTTTGATCTCTTCCAGCTCGTTCATGATCACCTGGGCCATGGAATCCCTGCGGGCCAGGATATCCTCATAGCGATAGATATTGGCCATGGTCTCCTCGTGTTCGTTGATCAGAGCTTCAATCTCCAGCCCGATCAGCTTGTACAGACGCATTTCCAGGATGGCGTTCGCCTGCTTTTCAGAGAACATGAGCTGGGCCGCCATGATCTTAGACTCCTTAGACTTAAACTTAATGCCCTCCACCTTGCCGTTTACCAGGCAGTCCTTTGCCATGGCCCGATCCTTGGAACCCCGCAGGATCTCGATGATCAGGTCGATCACATTGCAGGCCTTGATCAGCCCCTCCTGTACCTCCCTGCGGTCCATTTCTCTGGCCAGCAGGTTGGTGTATTTCCGGGTGGCCACTTCATATTGAAAATCAACCACCGCCTTCAGAACCGCCTTTAACCCCAGGGTCTCCGGCCTGCCATTGTAAATTGCCAGCATATTCACGCCAAAAGTGTCTTCCAGACGGGTCTTTTTGTAGAGCAGATTCACAAAGTTTTCCGGGTCCGCGTCCTTGCGCAGTTCAATGACAATCCGAATGCCCTCCTTGGAGGACTGGTTGGAGATGTCCACAATATCCTGGGTTTTCTTGCTCTCCGCCAGCGCCGCCACATCCATCAGGAATTTAGAGATGTTCATACCGATCATGGGATAGGGGATCTCGGTGATCACCACATTGATCTTGCCCCCTTTGGACCTTTCAAATTCCACTTTTCCCCGGATCTTGATTTTGCCCGTGCCGGTCTCGTAGATCTCCAGGAGTTCGTCCTTGTTGGTCACGATTCCTCCGGTGGGGAAATCCGGCCCCTTGATATACCGCATCAACTCTCTGGTGGTGATATTCTCGTCCAGCATATAGGCCTTCATGGCGTCTATGACCTCACCCAGATTGTGAGGCGGGGTGCTGGTGGCCATGCCAACGGCGATGCCTTCGGAACCGTTCACCAGGAAATTGGGGATCTTCACGGGCAGCACCGTGGGTTCCTTTTCGGTCTCGTCAAAATTGGGCATGAAGTCCACCACATCCTTGTCCAGATCCGCCAGGAACGCTTCCTGGGTGATTTTCTGGAGCCTGGCTTCGGTGTAACGCATGGCAGCCGCCCCGTCTCCCTCGATATTGCCGAAGTTGCCGTGGCCATCAATGAGGGGCATCCCCTTCTTGAAATCCTGGCTCATGACCACCAGGGAATCATAGATAGAACTGTCCCCATGGGGATGGTATTTACCCATGGTATCGCCCACGATACGGGCGCTCTTGCGGTAGGGTCTGTCATACCGTATGCCCAGTTCGTGCATATCATAGAGGGTTCTGCGCTGTACAGGTTTCAAGCCATCCCGCACATCCGGCAGCGCCCTGGCGATGATCACGCTCATAGCGTAGTCAATGAAGGATTTCTGCATTTCCTCCGAATATTCTGTTCTGATGATTCTGCTGTTGTCTTCCATTTTGCCCTCTTTCAAATGATCTGCGTGTTATTCTTGTTCCCCGGATCCGCCTGCCTTCAGTCTGTTCACAGCTTCTTCCATGGTGATGCGCCGCGCAAATCTCTCAGGCCAGATAAAATCGTTATAGTAGTGATAGCAGACATCCCCTTTCATATAGTCGCTGTCAAATGTGGAATTGGCATACTCCGGCACAAAGATCTCATAGCCGAGATCAAAACCGCTCTTGACGGTAGCATCTATGCAGAAGTTGGTCTGCAGGCCCGCCACCATGATCTGCCGCTGGCACTTTTCAGCCAAATAGTCCGCCAGCCCTGTGGAACTGTGAAGCGCGCTGTTCACTGTCTTGTCAAAAACGCGCTCTCCCTCTTTGGGGGCAAACTCTTCAAATATCTCAAACTCCTCGTCTCCCACGGAAAATCCTGTGCCAGGGCCGTCATCATGTCTCACATATGCTACCTCCACACCGTTTTCTCTGGCGGCAGAGAGCAGCGCTTTGACATTTTCCTTAAATGTTTCAAATGCATATAGCCTTTCGTCGGTTATACCGTTTTGTGTATCAATTACCAGTAAAATCATTTTTGTCTTTCCTTCAACAGAGTCATGCCTATTATAGCACAGGAATCCTGTATCCACAAACAGAAAAACGCATTCCCACGGTCAGGCCACCGTTAAGGGCTTGCGCGGATGCCTACGCATTATAATCCAGTTCCGCATCCGTGGCATGGTCATATATGAATGCCCGCCGGGGCGGCACATCCGTGCCCATCAGCGTGCTGGTCAGATCCGTGGCCAGCCTCGCGTCCTCAATCTCCACCCGCTTCATCATTCGGGTGGCAGGGTCCAGTGTGGTCTCCCACAACTGCTGGGCATCCATCTCGCCCAGACCCTTGTACCGCTGCAGGGTGAAAGGCCCCTTGTGCCGCTTGCGGTATCTCTCCAACGCCTTGTCGTCGTAGAGATACTCCTCCTTGCCCTTAGAGGGCATGGCTTTGTACAGAGGCGGCATGGCCAGATATACATGTCCCTCATAGATCAGTTCCGGCATAAAG
>JAAWKU010000179.1 GCA_022797535.1 Lachnospiraceae bacterium
GGCAGACGGGCGCGGAAAAAAGTGGGGATGGAGTGGGTTCCGGCAGCGCTATGGAGTACCTGGCAGAGAAGCTGGCGGGTATCAGCTTCGGGCGGCTGCCGGTGAAAAAAGACCCGGCTGTATCCTCTGACAAGCGGGAATTGGTAAAGGGCCTGCGGAGCAGGGTCAAGGATACGGTGCAGGAACTGCGGGAACAGTTTTTCACCACTCCCATGGCGCTGAGCCTGTCCCAGATGGAAGCCTGTCGGGAGCCGGTGCGGATACTGGCGGAACTGGTCATAGAGTTTGGGCAGGCGTTCCGGGCACGGAAACAGGAAAAAAAGCTGATGGATTTTTCCGATATCGAGCACTATGCCTTGGAGATTTTGCTGCGGCAGGAAGAGGGGCAGGTCCGGCCCAGTCCCGTGGCCCGGGAGTACCGGGATTATTTTCAGGAAATACTCATTGATGAGTATCAGGACAGTAATCTGGTACAGGAATACCTGCTTTGGGCGGTATCCGGGGAGGACGAGGGCCGTTATAACCGCTTCATGGTAGGGGATGTGAAACAGAGTATCTACAAATTCCGCCTGGCCAGACCGGAACTTTTTCTGGAAAAATATGAGACCTATTCCCATGGGGAGGGCATCTGCCAACGCATTGACCTGAGCAGAAACTTCCGCAGCCGCCGGGAGGTATTGGCTGCCGTAAACGGCGTCTTTGCGAATCTGATGAGCCGGGATAAGGGGGGCATCGCGTATGATGACCGGGCGGCGCTGTATGCGGGAGCAGAGTATCCGGAGGGCCCCGACTGCCAGAGCGAACTTTTGCTGGCGGAGAAACCGGAGCAGGGCAGTGAGGAGACGGCCAAAGCCCGGGAGGCCCGGATGGTGGCGGCCCGGATCCGCCGACTGCGCCGGGACTATCAGGTGACAGACCCGGCTACCGGAACACTGCGCCCTGCCAGATACGGAGACATGGTGATCCTGCTGCGCACTGCCAGCGGATGGGACGATGCATTCCGGGAAGTGCTTGAGGCGGAGGGAATTCCGGTGTACATCTCCTCCAGAACCGGGTATTTTGCCGCCCAGGAGGTGCAGGAACTGCTACAGCTTTTGCGGGTATTGGACAATCCCACCCAGGACATCCCTCTGTTCGGCGTTATGAAGTCTGTATTCGGAGGCTTCACAGAGGAGGAGATCGCATCGCTGAGAAGCGAGAACAGGGAAGAGAGCCTGTGGCGGGTTCTGCAGCGCAGCGCAGGCGGGGAATCAGGCGGAAGCGGAGAGGCGGCTTCCCCGCAGCTTTTGCCGGCTGTGGGAGTACAGGAGGTGTCAGCCGAAGCCCAGGAGGAAGGGAACCGGAAGCCGGAGTCGAACCAGGCCCAGGATTCTGCTCTGCGGGAAAAATGCCGCCGCTTTTTGGAGATGGTGGCGGATTATCGGCGCTACACGGTGTACATGCCCATCCGCCAACTGCTGGAGACCGTGATCCGGGATCATGACTACCTGCAATATGTGACCGCCATGCCTGCGGGCAGCAAGCGCCGGGCCAATGTGGAAATGCTGCTGACCAAGGCTTCAGATTTCGAAAAGACCAGCTATTTCGGGCTTTTCCATTTTGTCCGTTATATCGAACAGTTGGAGAAATATGACGTGGACTTCGGCGAGGCGGGCTCTATGGACGAGCATTCGGACGTGGTGCGGATCATGAGTATCCACAAGAGCAAGGGATTGGAATTTCCCATTGTTTTTGTGTCCGGCCTGGCCAAGCGCTTTAATATGCAGGATGTGAACCAGGGATTTCTGATGGACATGGATTACGGGTTGGGAACCGATTTCGTGGATGTGGAAAGCCGGGTGCGCAACAAGACGCTGCGCAAGACGGTGGTGTCCCGCAAGATGCGGGAGGAGAATCTGGCAGAGGAGCTGCGGGTGCTTTATGTGGCGCTGACCAGAGCGAAAGAGAAACTGATTATGACGGCCTGCGCAGCGGACGCGGAGGTGCTTTTGGAGCAACAAAAGCTGCGACTTCCAGGCCCCCTGAGTTTTCTGGACTTTATGAAAGCGGGCAGTTATCTGGAGGATATACTGCCCGCGCTGGATCCGGCGCAGGTGCAGACCGCTGTCTGGCAGGGGGAAGATTTGGAGGGGGAGGCCGTGAGGAGACAGGTGGATCTGGCGCGGAAAGAGCTGGTGCTGGACCAGGCCGGGTATCTGGCAGACCCGGAGCGGGTCGAGGAACTGAACCGGCGGTTTTCCTATACATATGCCCACCGGGAACTGGAACAGCTCTATACCAAGACCAGTGTGTCGGAACTGAAAATCGCCGCCATGGAGGAAAAGGACGAAGCGGCCTACAAGGCTTTTGAGGAAAAAGAGGTGGTCCCCTATGTGCCCAGCTTCCGGCGGGATGCCCAGGAAGCGGGGGGGACCCTGCGGGGCAATGCCTTTCACAAAGTCATGGAACTGGCAGATTATGGACGGCTGTATCGGGGGGTTTATGAGGCCGTGCCCGAGAGCCCGGAGGCGTTTGCGGCGGGGGACATACAAAAACTGAAAGCCAATCTGCGGGAGATGCTGGCCAGGGAAGTGGCGGAGGGCAGGCTGCCGGAAAGCTACCACCAGGTGCTGCGGGAGCACCAGCTGGTACAGTTTTTCCGGGATCCTATCGCCTGGCGTATGTGGCGCAGCGATGGGGCGGGGATGCTGTATCGGGAGCAGCCTTTTGTCTACGGCATCAGCGCCGCCAGGCTGAAAGCCCAGTTCCCGGCAGAGGAGAAGGTGCTGATCCAGGGGATCATCGACGCCTTTTTCATAGAGGACGGACAGGTGGTGGTAGTGGATTATAAGACGGACCGGGTGGAGACCAGCGGGGAACTCTGGAAGCGTTATGCGGAGCAGTTGAAATATTACGAGGAAGCGCTGGGCAGGCTGACGGGCCTGCCTGTGGGGGAGAAGATTCTATACTCTACCAGGCTGGGCTGCTGCGTGACAGGACCTGATACGGCAGGATAGCGAAGGCACAGCCTGGGGCGCTGGGTTATCCCAGCGCCATCTTTTTCACGCTGCCCAGCGCTTTCTTTACAGGGGGCAGAAGCAGGATCAGGATGGTGAGGGCCGCCTCCGCAAAGATGTAGATGGCGTTGTATGCCATTGAGTAGGGCAGGGGGGCCCAGCCCTCCCAGGCATAGGAGGCGAAGAAAATCCAGCCGGAGAGCACGGTAAAGATATATCTGCCCAGTATGCCCACGAGATATCCCTTGACCAGCCCGTTTTTCGCGTCGGAGAACAGGCCGGACAGTCCCAGCGCGCCGAAAGCCAGCAGATAGTCCATCACTAACTGAGCGGGGTGCAGGATATAGGGATCAATCAGCATTTGCAGTACACCGAAGGCAACGCCGGTGAGCAGCCCGGCGCCCAATCCAAAGAGATACCCGGGCAGACAGATTACCAGCATGGATATCAGGGTCACGGAGCCGCCCCAGGGAAAGGAGAACAACTTAATATTGGACAGCACCGTGCCCAGCGCCATGGCCATGGCACAGAAGGCCAGGCGTTTGGCAGTCAGTCTGCCCAGGTGTTTTCCAGTGGAAGCAGGAGTCCCCGGTAAGTCATTTCCCCGGGCATCAGCCTGGGGCTTTCTTTTCTCATGGGCGCGGGCTAACGCCATGGCGCCTCCCAGCAGGGCCAGGATGAGAAGGGCCAGCAGAACATTTCCCAGCGGGGTGGGGATATAGCTGGTCCCGCCCCATTCGTCAATAACTACATCATACAACATAAAAAATCCTCCTTTGTGGAAGCAAGGAGGAACGACATCGTGCAACAGGCGGAGGAGAGTTCTGCTTCTCCTGTCCGTCTGCTTCTGCTTCCTTCCGCCGGTATTGTCCGGGTCAAGTAGTGAGGGTTAGGATCTGGGCGATCCAATCTCAGCGATGTGCTCCCCTAGCAAGTATTATTTGGTTCGTATCCTATCATATACGATGAGAGAAGCGATGTCAAGAAAATAATAGCAGTCTCCAATGAAGAAGTGCCAGGAGGGAAAGCGCATGGGGATGGGGCCTGCGGGGGAGAAGCGGCGCTGCGGATGAACGGGAATACAGGAGACTGGTAAAAAGGAAGGGGAGCGTCACCAGATGTGGGACATGGGTGACGCTCCTGCTTATGTAGTTGGAAATAATACTTTTTATAATTTATCCGCACATGCGTGAATTTGATCCGTTATACATAGTGAAGGGAGGGCAGCTGGTGTCCATGGACGAAAAAGCAATATATGACAAGATATACCGCTACTGCTATTACAGGCTGGGGCAGGCTGAAACAGCGGAAGATATCACCCAGGAAGCCTTCCTGCGGCTGTGGGAGGACCGGGGATACCGAGAGCAGGGAAAGATGCTGCAGTATCTGTATACCATAGCCGGGCGTCTCTGTATTGACGAATACCGCAGGCGCAAATCCCAGCCTCTGACGGAGGAGATGGAAGGGCAGTTGGCGGCAGAGCCGGGGCCGGAACCGGAACTGCGTCTGGGACTGCGCCAGGCGTTTCAAGCCCTGCCGGAGGAGGAGAAGGAAATACTGGCCTTGCGCTATGGCAGTGAAATCCCGGTGGGAGATCTGGCGAAAATGCTGGGTATATCTCGCTTTGCTCTGCGCCGCAGGATTACGGCGGCACTGGAGAAACTGCGGGATCAGTTATGCTAGTGTACTGTATCGTTCACATTTCGCAAAATGACTTGCTTGAATTTCCATCTGCCGCGTTGTCGTCGGTCAACGATGCCACCGCATCGCCTCCCTCCTCCGCCTTGCAGACTGAAAATTCATCCGGCGTCATTTTACT